>NZ_JBHJZS010000030.1:0-39232 GCF_042271185.1 Microbacterium sp. NPDC055910 | reverse complement strand
CGCCGAGACAGCGGGTGAACCCCACGGTCTCGGCGCGCCGTTGCAGTCTCGCGGTGAGGGATGCCGCGGGGTCGCGGCATCCGCTCGGGTCGAGTGCGCCGGGGTGCGGGTCAGGCGCCGGGGTGCGGGTCCGGCGCCGGGGTGCGGGTCAGGCGTCGTCGGCGGCCTTGTGGCGGGGCTTGCGGGCGGGACGGTCGTCGGGCGCGGCGTCGCGGTGCCCGCGGTCGTCGCGGTACGAGCCCCGACGGTCGTCCCGACGCGCGCGGTCGTCGCGGTCGTCCCGGCGCCGCGAGGGGCCGCCGGTGTCGGGGCGCAGCTCGATCAGCTTGCCCGAGATGCGGGTGTCGGCCAGGCGTGAGAGTGTGTCGCGCGGCAGGTCGGCCGGCAGCTCGACGAGCGAGAAGTCCGGTCGGATCTGGATCGCGCCGAAGTCGTCGCGGCGCAGGCCGCCCTCGTTGGCGAGTGCACCGACGATCTGCCGCGGCTCGACGCGGTGGCGCTTGCCGACGGCGATGCGGTACGTCGCCATGCCCTCGCGCGACCGGCGTGGGCCGCGGTCACCGCGCTCGGGCCGGTCGCCGCGTTCGCGGTCGTCCCTGCTGCGGGCGGGACGTTCGGGCTCGGCCTCGAGCAGCAGCGGAACCTCGCCCTGCGCGACGACGGCGAGGGCTGCGGCCACATCGACCTCGGGCACGTCGTGGTGGCGCACGTAGTGGGCGACGATGTCGCGGAACCGCTCGACGCGGGCGGTCTCGCCGAGGGCGGCGGTGATCCGGTCGTCGAACCGCGAGAGCCGCGTGACGTTGACCTCGTCGACGCTCGGCAGCTGCATCTCGGTGAGCTCCTGGCGGGTTGCGCGCTCGATCGCCCGGACCAGCCCGCGCTCGCGCGGCGTGACGAAGCTGATCGCGTCGCCGGAGCGTCCGGCCCGCCCCGTGCGGCCGATGCGGTGCACGTAGGACTCGGTGTCGGTGGGGATGTCGAAGTTCACGACGTGCGAGATCCGCTCGACGTCGAGGCCGCGGGCGGCGACGTCGGTCGCGACGAGGATGTCGAGCTTGCCCGACTTCAACTGGTTGACCGTGCGCTCGCGCTGCACCTGCGCGACGTCGCCGTTGATCGCGGCGGCGGAGTATCCGCGCGCGCGCAGCTTCTCGGCGATCTCCTCGGTGACGCTCTTGGTGCGGCCGAACACGATCATGCCGTCGAAGTTCTCGACCTCGAGGATGCGCGTGAGGGCGTCCATCTTCTGCGCGAACGAGACGATCAGATAGCGCTGCGTCGTCTTGGACGAGGTGGTCGTCTTGGACTTGACCGTGATCTCTTCGGGATCGTTCAGGTACTGCTTCGAGATGCGGCGGATCGCGGCGGGCATCGTCGCCGAGAACAGGGCGACCTGCTTCGTGTCGGGGGTCTCGGCGAGGATCGTCTCGACGTCTTCGGCGAAGCCCATCTTGAGCATCTCGTCGGCTTCGTCGAGCACGAGGAAGCGCAGCTCCGACAGGTCGAGCGTGCCCTTGTCGAGGTGATCCATGATGCGACCGGGGGTGCCCACGACGATGTGCACGCCGCGGCGCAGGGCCGACAGCTGCACGCCGTACCCCTGCCCGCCGTACACCGGCAGGACATGCACGCCCTTCAGGTGCGACGCGTACTTCTCGAACGCCTCGCACACCTGCAGTGCCAGTTCGCGCGTCGGAGCGAGCACGAGCGCCTGCGGAGTCTTCTGCTCGATGTCGAGCCGGTCGATGATCGGCAGCGCGAAGGCGGCCGTCTTGCCCGTGCCGGTCTGCGCGAGTCCGACGACGTCACGCCCGTCGAGCAGCGTCGGGATCGTGGCCGCCTGAATCGCCGACGGTGTCTCGTATCCGACGTCGCGCAGGGCCTTCAGCGCCGCGTCACCGAGCCCGAGGTCGGCGAACGTCATCGGCGCGGGCTCGGCAGGAGCCTCGACATCGATCGGGTCTTGATCTGTGGACACAGTTCAGGGTACCCGGGCACTCTGCGCGACGCGTCAGTTCCGGATGGACGGTCGAATACGTCGCGCGCGTGCTCCCGGTCGACGCCGACGTGGCCATCATCGCGGCGTCGCTGCACGTTCCCGATCCCAGGCCGCTCGCCGATTCCTTCATCGCCGCGACGGCGCTGCATCACAATCTCACGGTCGTCACGCGCAACACCAAAGACTTCGCGCCGCTCGGTGTGCGGGTGCTCGATCCGTGGAAGGGCTGACGCGGCTCACGTGATCGCGGTGCGCCGTCTGCCCGACTCCGACGTGCTCACTCCGCCGCCGGTCGCCCGCGCTTGGGGCGCTCGGTGGACAGCGACAGCTCGAGGGCGTGTTCCGGATGCTGCGCCAGTCGCTGCTCGACGTGATCGAGCCAGCGCACCTCGGCCTCGGCCGCGAAGATCATCGAGTCCACGACGAGCGCCCAGGCGAGCTCTTCGGGCCCCTCGGGATTCGCGCCGGCGTACCTCGCGCGGTTGAGCGACTGCAGCCGCGCGAGGGATGAGCGCCGCTGCGCCTGGATGATCCCGGCGACATCGACGCCCGGCAGGGTCGCGGCGACCGCCAGCTTGATCGCGAGCTCGTCGCGCGTGCCCTGACCGCGCTCCACGGGCGAGTCGAGCCAATCGCGCACGGCCGCCGTGCCGGCATCCGTGATCTGCCAGTAGACGTGCCCGTGTTCGTCGACGTCGTCCTTCACGACGAGGCCGTCGCGCTCGAGTCGGTCGAGCGTGTTGTAGATCTGACCGACGTTGAGCGGCCAGGTCGACCCCGTGCGCCGGTCGAACTCGGCGCGCAGCTGGTAGCCGTAGCACGGCCCCTGATCGAGGATCGCGAGCAGACTCTGCCGGACGGACATGATGACTCCTTGCGTCAGAACCGCAGCGCGTCGATGACCTTCGCGCGCACGGCGACCAGAGCGGGGATGAAGCCGGCCAGCGCACCGATCGCGACGGCGGCGATGAGACCCGTGAGCGCGGCGCGCAGCGGGAAGGGCGGGATGTCCTGCATGCCGGGGAACATGTCGAGCACGAACTGGGCCCGCAGAACCACGATCGCGATCGCGATCCCGACGACGCCTGCGACGGCGGTCGCGACGACGCTCTCGAGCATGACCGACGTGAAGATGCGCCCCGCCGTCGCGCCGAAGCTGCGCCGCACGCCGATCTCGCGGATCCGCTGCCGCATCGCGACGAGCTGGATGTTGACCAGGCCGAGTCCTCCCAGCAGCAGCACGAGCGCCGCGATCGATCCCGTCACGAGCTCGAACACGACGGTGGATGCGGCCATGTCGGGGCGCGACCCCCAGTCGCTGCGCGACACCGACACGTCGGTGTTCTCGAGCCCCGCGCGAAGATCCATCGCGAGCACGGGGCCGAGATCGGCGACGATGTCCTCGCCGACCCAGAACTCCCACTGCGCGTAGACGTCGGGCGGCAGCGCGTCGACGCGCGCGGCGTACGCGTCGTAGAGGAGCGTGACCGACTTCTCTTCGTCGCCGGCGTACTGGCGCGGCGTCACACCGATCACAGCGTAGCTGCCACCCGCCTCGCCCTGCACGTCGAGCGTGAATCCGCTGCCGAGGTCGGGGCGGCCGAAGCTCTCCCACAGGGCCTCGGTCATGACGACCGGCGGCGCCAGCAGTTCGGCGTCGGCGTCGCGGAACCACCGTCCCTCGAGGAGGGGAGTGCGGTGGATGACGGGATGGGCCGGATCGACCAGGCGCGCCATGACGGCGCGCACCTGGTCGGGGGTCTGCACGTCGAGCATGAGCCCGTCGACGATGCGGGACGCGTGCGAGAAGTCGAAGCGCTCCGAGACGCGCTCGACGCGGTCGCCGAACGCCGCCCAGTCCATGGGCGAGCCGTCCGAGGTGTTCGCCGAGACGTTGATCGTCGCGACGCGGCCGCCCGAGCGGTCGGACTGCTCGGCGGCGAACTGCCGCTGGTACTCGCCGAACGCGACGACGGCGGTGATCGCACCGACCGACACGGCGATCCCGATGAGGCTCAGCAGCACCCGCAGCTTGTGGTGCCGCAGCTCGGACCAGGCGTCCGCGAGCGCGCCGATGACGCCGCTCACGAGCGGACTCCGGCGTCGCCGACCGCTTCGGCCGTCGTGACCGCCCCCAGCGCCGTCTCGCGGAAGGCGCGATCGAGACGCACGGGCGTGAGCACGCCCTCTTCGAGCCGGTAATGCCGTCGCGCCCGCGCCGCGACGTGCACGTCGTGCGTGATCGTCACGAGCGCGGCATCCGCTTCGGAGGCGATCTGGTCGAGCAGCGTCATGACGGCGCCGCCGGTCTCGACGTCGAGCGCACCCGTGGGCTCGTCGGCGAGGATGAGCGAGGGGCGCCGCACGAGCGCCCGCGCGATCGCGACGCGCTGCTGCTCGCCGCCGGACAGCTGCTCGGGGGTCGAGTCGATGCGGTGGCCCAATCCGACGCGTTCGAGCATGTCGGTCGCAACGCGCCGGCGCGTCCAGAACGCACGGCCGGAGGCGTAGCTGAGCGGCATCTCGACGTTCTCGAGCGCCGAGC
This sequence comes from Microbacterium sp. NPDC055910, assembly GCF_042271185.1. Lineage (NCBI taxonomy): Bacteria > Bacillati > Actinomycetota > Actinomycetes > Micrococcales > Microbacteriaceae > Microbacterium > Microbacterium sp. NPDC055910. The sequence continues at coordinate 34,685 of NZ_JBHJZS010000030.1, read as the reverse complement.
GCCCCGCGAGCAGGTTGAACTGCTGGAAGACGAAGCCGACGTTGCGCCCGCGCAGACGATCGAGGGCGCCCTTGCGCATCCGGCCGACCGGCCGCTCGCGGAAGGACACCATGCCGTCGGTCGGGCTGTCCAGCATCCCGAGGATGTTCAGCAGCGTCGACTTGCCCGAGCCGCTGCGTCCGACGATCGACACGTGGTCGCCCGCGGAGACATCGAGGTCGATTCCGCGCAGGATCTCGAGGCGCGAGTCGTCGGGCAGCAGGACGCTCTTGGTGACGCCCTCCAGACGGACGAGCGTCACCAACTCCACCCCTGCTCTTCGCAGTACTGGCCGCCCATGCCGTCGTCGTAGCAGACGGGCTCGTCGTCAGCGGTCAGACCGGGCACGAACTGGCGGATCTGCTCGCCCGCCTCGAGCCCTTCCGTGACCTCGACGACCGTGCCGTCACTCACCCCGAGCGTCACGGACCGTTCTTCGGGTGTGCCGCCGTCGCCGGCATCCACCCACACGACACCCGTTCCCGATCCGCCCTTGACGGCCGTCGTCGGCACGAGCAGGGCGTCTTCGACCGTGCCGACGGTGATGTCGAGCGTCGCCTGCAGCCCCGCGAACACGACCTGGTCGGCCGGGATGGCGCACCGCACGCTCGTCGCGCCGTCCTCGGCGACCTGCACCGCCAAGCCCGTGCACGTGAACGGCTCGGGGCCGCCCTGGATCGTGACGGATGCCTCGCGGGGAGCGTCGATCAGCCGGTACAGCTGCACGGGCTGCACCGTGCTGAGCACGTGGTAACGCGCCGGTGTGAGCTGCGCGAGCTCGCCGCCGACCGAGGCCGTCTGGCCCTTCACGATGTCGAGCACCGTGAGGTCGCCGGCTTCGGGGGCGACGACGTCGATCAGCCGCTCGGGGGAGGCCTGCTTGATGGTGAAGAGCACCTGCCCCGCCGTGACCGCCTGGCCGGCCGCGACATGGACCGTGGCCACGGTGCCGTCGATCTCGGAGCGGATCGAGAACGCGGCATCCCGTGCCACCGTGCCCGACAGGCTCAGCTCGTTGACGACGGAACCGCGTTCGGCCACGACGATCGAGTCGGCGATCTGCGCCGTCGGCTCGACGGCCGCTTCGGTGCGGTCGGGGAAGAACGCGAGCTTGACGAGGGCGGCGGCGATCGCCGAGAACACGATGACCATGAGGATCGGGAAGACCCAGCGGCGCCAGACGATCATGAGAACCTTTCCGGCGCGGACGCCCGGGGTGCGATGCATACCCTGTATCTAGTTTCTGAGAATACATATCCGGGATGCCGCGCGGCGATGACACGCACACAGCGCACGCAAAGATCACAGCCCAGTAACATGGGGAGGTATGCCCGGGCGCACTGCGCGCCCGCCCGGCACTGGCGCCGACCGGTGCCCGACCCGACAGATGGAGATGCCCCGTGGCCAACCCTCTCGAGAAACTGCTCCGCGCCGGCGAGGGACGCATCCTTCGCCGACTTCAGCAGGTCGTGAAGGGCGTCAACGCCCTCGAAGAGGACTACGAGCACCTCACCGACGAGGAGCTGCGCAGCGAGACCGCCGAGCTGCGCGCGCGGCACGAAGCGGGCGAGACCCTCGACCAGCTCATGCCCGAAGCGTTCGCCGCCGTCCGTGAGGCGGCCAAGCGCACGCTCGGTCAGCGCGCGTACGACGTGCAGATCATGGGTGGCGCGGGCCTGCACCTGGGCAACATCGCCGAGATGAAGACCGGTGAGGGCAAGACGCTCACCGGTGCCTTCCCCGTCTACCTGAACGCGATCGCCGGCAAGGGCGTGCACGTCATCACGGTCAACGACTACCTCGCGTCGTATCAGGCCGAGCTCATGGGTCGCATCTACCGCGCCCTCGGCATGACGACGGGCACGATCGTCGCCGGCCAGACGCCCGAAGTGCGCCGTGAGCAGTACAACGCCGACATCACCTACGGCACCAACAACGAATTCGGCTTCGACTACCTGCGCGACAACATGGCCTGGCGCAAAGAAGACCTCGTGCAGCGCGGTCACTTCTTCGCGATCGTCGACGAGGTCGACTCGATCCTCATCGACGAGGCCCGTACTCCGCTCATCATCTCGGGCCCGTCCTCGGGCGAGGCCAACCGCTGGTTCCTCGAGTTCGCGAAGATCGCCAAGACCCTCGAGGCCGGCGTCGACTACGAGGTCGACGAGAAGAAGCGCACGATCGGCGTGCTCGAGCCCGGCATCGAGAAGGTCGAGGACTACCTCGGCATCGACAACCTGTACGAGTCGGCGAACACCCCGCTCATCTCGTTCCTGAACAACTCGATCAAGGCGCTGGCCCTGTTCAAGCGCGACAGCGACTACGTCGTCATCAACGACGAGGTCATGATCGTCGACGAGCACACGGGCCGCATCCTCGCCGGACGACGCTACAACGAGGGCATCCATCAGGCGATCGAGGCGAAGGAGAACGTGCCGGTCAAGGCCGAGAACCAGACTCTCGCGACCGTCACGCTGCAGAACTACTTCCGCCTGTACGACAAGCTCGCCGGCATGACCGGTACCGCCGAGACCGAGGCGGCCGAGTTCATGTCGACCTACAAGCTCGGCGTCGTGCCCATCCCGACGAACAAGCCCATGATCCGCAAGGACCAGCCCGACCTCGTCTACAAGAACGAGCAGGCCAAGTTCGCCCAGGTCGTCGACGACATCGCCGAACGGCACGCGAAGGGCCAGCCGGTGCTGGTCGGCACGGTCAGCGTCGAGAAGAGCGAATACCTCTCGCGGCTGCTGGCGAAGAAGGGCGTCAAGCACGAAGTGCTCAACGCCAAGAACCACGCGCGTGAGGCCGAGATCGTCGCGCGGGCGGGGCGCCTGGGCGCCGTGACGGTCGCGACGAACATGGCCGGTCGTGGAACGGACATCATGCTCGGCGGCAACGCGGAGTTCCTCGCGGTGCAGGAGATGAAGGCGAAGGGCCTCGACCCCGTCGAGACGCCCGAAGAGTACGAAGCCGAGTGGGACGCCGTGTACGAGGCGACCCGCGACGTCGTCGCCGTCGAGGCGGCGAAGGTCGCCGAGGCGGGCGGGCTCTACGTCCTGGGCACGGAGCGGCACGAGTCGCGCCGTATCGACAACCAGCTGCGCGGTCGCTCGGGCCGTCAGGGCGACCCCGGCGAGAGCCGCTTCTACCTCTCGCTCACCGACGACCTGATGCGGCTGTTCCAGTCGGGGGCGGCCGAAGCGATCCTCTCGCGCACGAACTTCCCCGACGACGTCGCGATCGAATCCAGCATGGTCAGCCGCGCGATCAAGAGCGCGCAGAGCCAGGTCGAATCGCGCAACGCCGAGATCCGCAAGAACGTGCTCAAGTACGACGACGTGCTGAACCGCCAGCGCGAGGCGATCTACACCGACCGCCGTCACATGCTGCACGGCGATGACATCGCCGACCGCATCACGCACTTCATCGAGGACGCGATCGACGAGGTCATCAAGGAGCACACCGGCTCGGGACACAACGAGAGCTGGGACTTCGACTCGCTGTGGACCGAGCTCAAGACGCTGTACCCCGTCAGCGTGACGATCGACGAGGTCGTCGCCGAGGGTGCCGGCCGCAAGGGCGGCATCACGGCAGAGGGCCTCAAGCGGGAGATCCTCTCGGACGCGACGATCGCCTACCAGAAGCGCGAGGAGTCCCTCGGCGCACCGGCGATGCGCGAGCTCGAGCGGCGCGTCGTGCTGCAGGTGCTCGACCGCCGCTGGCGCGACCACCTCTACGAGATGGACTATCTCAAGGACGGCATCGGCCTGCGCGCCATGGCCCAGCGCGACCCGCTCATCGAGTACCAGCGCGAGGGCTTCGAGATGTTCCAGTCGATGATGGGACAGATCAAGGAGGAGTCGGTCGGCTACCTCTACAACCTCGAGGTCGAGGTGCGCTCCCAGGGCGACGGAGAGGGCGCGGAGGTCACGCAGGTCGAGGCGAAGGGCCTGGGTGCAGCATCCGTCGACGCGCAGCGCCTGCAGTACTCGGCGGCCAATGACGCCGGCGAGGTCGAGGTGCGCAACGAGCGCGGACAGGTGCAGCGCGCGGCGACCGACAAGCTGCGCCAGGCGGCAGCCGCGGCCGGGCCCGCGCAGCCCGCACCCACCCAGCCCCAGGGCCCTCGCGGTGCCTTCGGCCAGCGCACGGATGCCGCAGCCGCCCCCGCACCCGCTCCGCAGAACCGCGCCGACCGCCGCGCGAGCAAGAAGAAGTAGCCCGCCCTCTTTTCCGGTGAGACTGCATCGGGGCGCCGAGACAGTGGGTATTACCCGCAGTCTCGGCGCCCCGATGCGGTTTCGCGGTCATGGGGGATGCCGCGTGGGTGAGGCCGCGGCGCTGAGGTGCAGCATCCGGCGCTGAGGGTGCAGCATCCGGCGCTAGTCTGAATCGATGAGTCTGCGCCCCCTCGACCAGTCCGGAAAGCTGAAAGACGTCCTGTACGAGATCCGCGGGCAGGCGCTCGTCGAGGCCGATCGGCTCGAGGCCGAGGGCCACACGATCCTCAAGCTCAACACGGGCAACCCCGCCGTGTTCGGGTTCGAGGCGCCGTTCCAGATCGTGCGCGACATGATCGATTCGATACCGCACGCGCACGGCTACAGCGACAGCAAGGGCATCATGTCGGCGCGGCGGGCGGTCGTGTACCGCTACGAGCAGGACCCGACCTTTCCCGCGTTCGGCCCCGAGGACGTGTACCTCGGCAACGGGGTGTCCGAGCTCATCACGATGGTGATGCAGGCGCTGCTCGACGAGGGCGACGAGGTGCTCATCCCCGCGCCGGACTACCCGCTGTGGACGGCGATGACCAGCCTCGGCGGCGGCACGCCCGTGCACTACCTCGCCGACGAGCAGAACGGCTGGCAACCCGATCTCGACGACATCCGGGCCAAGGTGACACCGCGCACGAAGGCGATCGTCGTCATCAACCCGAACAACCCCACGGGAGCGGTGTACTCGCGCGACGTCCTCGAGGGGATCGCGCAGATCGCGCGGGAGCACTCGCTGCTGGTGCTCTCGGATGAGATCTACGACCGGATCCTGTTCGACGATGCCGTGCACATCCCGATGGCATCCGTCGCGCCGGATCTGCTCGTGCTCACCTTCAACGGCCTGTCCAAGACGTATCGCGTCGCCGGATACCGCTCGGGCTGGCTCGTGCTCACCGGGCCGAAGGGGCATGCCCGCGGGTTCATCGAAGGCATCACGCTGCTCGCGTCGACTCGGCTGTGCCCCAACGTTCCCGCACAGCATGCCGTGCAGGCGGCCCTCTCGGGAGTGCAGTCCATCGATGCGATGCTCGCGCCATCGGGGCGCCTGCACGAGCAGAGGGATGCCGCGTGGCAGGGCCTCGAGGCGATTCCCGGCGTCTCGTGCGTCAAGCCCCGGGGGGCGCTGTACGCGTTCCCGCGGCTCGATCCCGAGGTGCACGAGATCCACGACGACGGCAAGCTCGTCTACGACTTCCTGGTCGCCGAGCACGTGCTGCTCGTGCAGGGCACGGGCTTCAACTGGGCTTCGCCCGACCACTTGCGGATCGTCACGCTGCCCGAAGCACGTGTGCTCGCCGAGGCCGTCGAGCGCCTCGGCAACTTCCTCTCGTCGTACCGCCAGTAGCCGCCGCCCCCGCCGTAGCCCGTGACCACGAGACTGCAACGGCGCGCCGAGACCGTGGGCTTTACCCGCAGTCTCGGCGCCCCGTTGCAGTCTCGCCGTCTTGAGTCGCTGATCAGGGCGGCGCGACCGGGTGGCGGCCGAGACGGGGCGCCGGGCTAGAGAAGGGCGAGAGACGTCGCGCGCCACCGGCCGTCCATGCCCTCCAGGCGCAGAGCGACGGCGCGCGTACGGGCGGGACCCTGCACGATGACGACCGATTCCACGACGCCGTCGGCGGGGGACTGGTGCCGCACCGAGGTCAGCGCGTGCACGGGACGACGCGCTGGGATGCCGCGGGCCGAGCGCGCCCGGGCGGCGAGGTTCGCCCGGGCGACGAGCCGGCGGTAGGGGTCCTCGGTGAGCCAGCGCGCGAGCTGGTCGACGTCGCGCACCCCCGCGAACACCTCGAGCACACCCCGCGTCAGGTTGCGCAGGAGGGGCTCCGGGTCGGGGAGGACGGTGGACGAGGTGCGCTGCGGCGCGAAGAACTTCGACAGCTCCCATGCGTCGGCGGGCGGGACGAAGGCGCGGGCGCTGCCCGCGGGCGACGTTGCCATGCGGTGCCTTACTTGGCCAGGGGGGATGCCACGCAGAAGTACAGCACATCCCCGAGCGCCCCGACGAACCGAGCGGCGATCTGTGGACAACTCGTGACGCACTCGTGACCGGTGCCGTACTCTGCCCGGGTGCGCTGGGACCGATTCTTCGACGACCTCGAAGACCAGATCGCCTCGGAATGGGAGGCCGAACGCGCCGCGCTGGCCACCGAGGCCGAGCGTCTGCAGCGCTCGGGCCTCTCGCTGCGCGAGCGCCTCACGGCCGTCCAGGGCGTCTCTGCCGCGGTCGACCTCGCCGACGGCACCGCCGTCGCCGCCCGCGTGCGAGCCGTCGGTGCGGACTGGGTCGGGCTCGACCTCGACGACACCCCGAGACGAGCGCTCGTCGTGCCGTTCGCCTCGATCCGCAGCATCGGGATGCCGCACGCCGACCTGCTGCGCAGCGCCCGGCCCGCCGGTACCGCTCCCGACCGGCTCGCGGAGCGACAGACGTTCGGATACGTGCTGCGTGACGTCGCGCGCCGGCGGATCGGCGTCACGATCCGCCTCACGGGCGAGCGGCTGCTCACCGGGACGATCGACCGTGCCGGCGCCGACCACCTCGATCTCGCGGTGCACGAGCCGGGCGAAGCCCGGCGCGCCGATGCCGTGACGGCGCATCGCGTCGTGCCGTCGTGGGCGATCGTGTGGGTGCGGCTCGAAGCCCGGCTCGAGTACTGAGCCCCCTCAGTCGGTGTGGCGGACCGGCCCGGTGCCCCACAGCTCGGGGAAGCTGGCCTCTTGCGACTGGTTCCACAGCGCGGCCCGGCGTGCGATCTCGGCTTGCGCGTCGAGGTAGTCGGAGATGCTCGCCTGGTCGATCCGCCACTGCGCCGACGCGCCGACCCGCACGCCGCGCAGTTCGGCGCGCTGCACGAGATCGAGCACCTCATCGACCGACACGGCGAGGATCTCGGCCGCCTGCGCGAGCGCGAGCAGGCGCGTCTCGGGCGTCGGGGTGCGGGGCATGGTCCCATTATCGCGGCCTCGCGCGAGGGCGCCGGGGCACGGGCTCGGCCTGTGGATAACCGCGGGAGCCCACCCGCGCGCTGTCTCACGATGGAGGCATGACCGCTGTCGAACACACCCGCGCGCCGCGTCGCGCCCCGTGGGCGGATGCCCGCTTCCTCCTCGGCATCCTGCTCATCGTCGCCTCCGTCCTCGGCGTCTGGTTCGTCGTGAGCGCGGCGCGTCAGACCGACGCGATGCTCGCGGCCTCCCGCACGATCGTCGCGGGGCAGATCGTCTCGGCCGACGACGTCCGCGTCGTCGAGGTCGCCCTCGGGCAGGCCGGCACGACGTATCTCGCCGACGGCGCCCTCGAGCCCGGCGTCGTCGCGACGCGCACGGTGGCGCGGGGTGAGCTCATCCCGCGCTCGGCCGTCGGCGATGCGTCGGCGTCGCGCACGACGAGCGTCGTCGTGCGCAGCGCAGCCGACGTGCCTGCCGTCGTCGGGCCCGGCTCGGTGGTCGAGGTGTGGGCCGCACCGCTCGTCGAGCGGGGACTCTACGACCCGCCGCGCATCCTCGTCGCCGATGCGACCGTCGCACGGGTCGAGCGCGACGAGTCGATGATGGGCGGCGGTGCGGCGTCGGTCGAGCTCTCGATTCCGCGCGCCGACGTCGCGACGGTGCTCGCCGCGATCGCCGACCAGTCCGCGGTTTCGGTCGTGCCGTCGGCGGGGAGCAGCCGATGAGGGTGATCGTCGCCGTCGACGAGCCGCACGGCTCGCGCCTCGCGGCCGGGCTCGTGCGCGAGGACGTCGACGTCGTCGACGTGGTCGCGGCATCCGCCCCCGCCCGCGCCGTCGGCGGCGCGCACGACCCGAATGCCGCGCCTGCCGCGAACGCGATCGACGACGCGGACATCCTCGTGCTCGAGACGCACCGCGCATCGGCCACGGCGGCGCTCGTGGCGGCATGCGACCGTGCCGGGGTGCGGATCGTGCCGATCGGGTCGACGACGGATGCCGCGCGCACGGCGGCCCTGTTCGGCTTCGACGACGTCCGTCCCCTCGACATCGAACCGTGGCGGCTCGCGGCGGCGCTCGCGGCGCCGCCGGTTCGAGCCGCCGAGGCGGCGGAGCCGGTGCCGGGGCCGCGCACGATCGTCGTGTGGGGTCCTGCCGGTGCCCCGGGCCGGACGACCCTGTCGATCGAGCTCGCCGTCGAGCTCGCCCGCGGCGGCCGCCGTGTCGCGCTCGTCGATGCCGACACCCACGCCCCGTCGATCGCGATCGCCCTCGGCCTGGCCGACGAAGGGCCCGGGTTCGCGGCGGCGTGCCGGCAGTCCGAGCTCGGCGGCCTCGATCCGCGCGAGCTCATGCGGATCAGCCTGCCGCTGGGCCGCAGCGGCGTCGACGTGCTCACGGGCATCAACCGGCCGTCGCGGTGGCCCGAGCTGACCGCCTCACGGGTCGCCGCCGCACTGACGGTGTGCCGCGAGTGGGCCGACTACACCGTCGTCGACGTCGCTTCCTCGCTCGAGCGCGACGAGGAGATCGTGAGCGACCTCGACGGTCCACGGCGCAACGCCGCGACCCTCGCAGCGCTCGAGCGGGCCGACGCGGTGGTCGCGGTCGCGAAGGCGGACCCGGTCGGTGTCGCGCGGTTCCTGCGCGCGCACGACGAGCTGCGGGCAGCCGTCGGACCGACCCCCGTCGCGGTGATCGCGAACGGGCTGCGACCCGGTGCCCTCGGCATCGACGCGCGCGGACAGGTGCGACGCACGCTCGAGCGCTTCGGCGGCATCCGCGACGTGTGGTTCGTGCCCCAGGACCCGCGTTCGGCGGATGCTGCGCTGCTGGCCTCGCGTCCCATCGCCGAGGTCGCTCCGAAGTCGCCCCTGACGCTGGCGCTGCGGCGGTTCGTCGGCGACGCGCTCGTGCCCGCGGCACGCGCGGCTCGCCCGACGTCGCGTCGCCGCGCGGCCTGAACGCCTGCACGCCCTACGCTGGAGGCGTGTCGACCCTCAGCGATCTCGTGTATGCCCAGGGCCGCTCCAGCGCGGCAGACGTCGAATGGCTTCACCGCCTCGCGGGCGACGGGCAGCTGCTCGCCGATCTCGCCTTCGCCGACATCGTCATCTGGGTGCCGACCCGCGACGACTCCTTCGTCGCGATCGGGCACACCCGGCCCGGCGGTGCGGCGACCCTGTTCTACCGCGACATCGTCGGGGATCACGTCCGTCCGCAGTGGCGGACGCAGGTTCGCGAGGCCTTCCAGACCGCGCGCATCGTCGACTCCGCATCGCCCGACTGGTTCGAAGAGACACCCACACGGGTGCGTGCCGTGCCGATCGTGCGACGGGCCAACGGCGAGGAACCGCAGACGATCGGCGTGCTGACGCGGCACACCAACCTCGGCGAGGCGCGCACCCCCAGCCGCCAGCAGATCACGTTCAACGATTGCGCCGACGACGTGTTCGGCATGATCGCGTCGGGGGAGTTCCCCGACCTCGAAGCTCCCGCCGCGCCGCGCCGCGGTGCGCCGCGCGCCTCGGACGGGCTCATCCGCCTCGACGTCGACGGGATCACGACGTTCGCGAGCCCGAACGCGCTGTCGGCCTTCATCCGCCTCGGCTTCGACGACGAGCTCGAAGGCGAATCCCTCATCGAGGTCGTGACGCAGATCCTCCCGGCCAAGCGCCAGTTCGACGAGACCCTTCCCGTCGTCGTGACCGGCCGCGCCCCGTGGCGCACCGACCTCGAGGCGCGCGGGGTCACCGTGTCGCTGCGCACGATCCCGCTCTGGGACCACGGCGCACGGATCGGCGCGATCGTGCTGTGCCGCGACGTCACCGAGATCCGGCACCAGGAGCAGGAGCTCATCACGAAAGACGCGACGATCCGCGAGATCCACCATCGCGTCAAGAACAATCTGCAGACCGTCGCATCGCTGCTGCGGATCCAGGCGCGCCGCTCGCACTCGGAAGAGGCGCGCGAGGCGCTCACGCAGGCCATGCGCCGCGTGACGGCGATCGCCGTCGTGCACGACACCCTGTCGGAGGGGCTCGCCCAGAACGTCGATTTCGACGACGTCTTCGAACGCGCCCTCAAACTGATCGCCGAAGTCGCCGCCGCCCCGAGCACGCGTGCGCGGACCCGCACGACGGGGCGCTTCGGCACGCTGCCGAGCGAATACGCGACGCCGCTCGCGCTCGCCCTCACCGAACTCGTCACCAACGCCGTCGAGCACGGTCTGGCAGGCCAGGAGGGTGAGGTCGAGATCGTCGCCGAACGTTCCGACGAGCACCTGGCCGTCACGGTGCGCGATGACGGCGTGGGCCTGCCCGAGGGTCAGGTCGGGCGCGGGCTCGGCACGCAGATCGTGCGCACCCTGATCCAGGGCGAGCTCAGCGGAACGATCGACTGGCACACGGCGGTCGGAGCCGGCACCGAGGTCACGATCGACATCCCGCTGCGTTACATCGACCGCCCGCGCGGGTGAGAGTCAGCCCGCGCGGGTGAGAGTCCGCCCGCGCGGGTGAGAGTCAGCCCGCGCGGGTGCGGGTCAGGACGCGCGGCGAGCGCGTGCAGCGCGGCGCTTGAGTGCGCGACGCTCGTCTTCGGAGAGCCCACCCCAGACGCCGGAGTCTTGACCGCTTTCGAGGGCGTACTGCAGACAGACCTCGGTGACGGTGCAGCGAGCGCAGACCGCCTTAGCCTTCTCGATCTGGTCGACTGCCGGACCGGTGTTCCCGACGGGGAAGAACAGTTCGGGGTCGACGGTCAGGCAGGCGGCTTTGTCGCGCCAATCCATGGTTGTGCTCCTTGTTAGGGATGGTGTTTTTAGCGAGGTACTCGTTCGGGTCGGGTACCCTGTGGGAGTGCGAGATTGAACTCGCCCCACGTCGCTGTGGGAGCACACGGCTTTACCAATCGTCCCATAGCACATCGGTATGATCAAGAGATTTCCGTCGAGTTTCCTGCTAATTTTCGCCGTGAGTCCGTTTCGACCGAAAGAACCCTGAACGATGCGCCGACACCTCGTCAGCCGGATCGCGGCCGTGCTCGTGGGTCTCGAGGGTGCGGGGGTGCTCGTGCTCGCCGTGCTCGAGACCGGCGCGCTCGTCGCCGGCGACACCGAAGCCGTCAGCAGCGCGATCGCGCTGCTCGTGCTGACCGTCATCGGGGCCGCGGCGCTCCTCGCTTTCGCCGTCGCGATCTACCGCGGGCGCTCGTGGGGGCGCTCCGGCGGGATCGTGACGCAGCTGCTCATCCTCGCCGTCGCGCTCGGCGCGGCGACGGGGGCGTGGGCGAGCCCGACGGTGGCACTGGCGATCGCGGTGCCCGCCGTCGTCGTGTTCGTGCTGCTGGTTCTCGCGGCACGCGCCGCCGGACGCGTGGCATCCGACGAGGAGCCGTCGGCAGACGCCGCGGAGTGAGAGCTCAGACGCCGACGAGCGCGCGCACGCGCGCGACGTGTCCCGTCGCCTTGACGTTGTAGAGCGCGTGCTCGATGGAGCCCTCGGCGTCGATGACGAACGTCGAGCGGATGACTCCCTCGACGACCTTGCCGTAGTTCATCTTCTCGCCCCACGCGCCGTAGGCGGCGTGCACGGCGTGATCGGGATCGCTCAGCAGGTCGTAGGTCAGCGCGTCGCGTTCGCGGAAGCGCCGCAGCACGGCGGGCTCGTCACGCGAGATGCCGAGGACGGTGTAACCGGCCTGCTGCAGCGGGACGAGGCTGTCGCGGAAGTCGCACGCCTCGGTCGTGCACCCGGGCGTCATGGCCTTGGGGTAGAAGAAGACGATGACCTTGCCGCCGCGCAGATCGCGCAAGGACACGGTCGTGTCGTCCTGGTCGACGAGGGAAAAGTCGGGGGCGGGCTGGCCGGGCTCGAGACGGGTCACACGACCAGTCAACCACTCGCGTCAGGACTTGGCGAATGTCTCGAGCAGGCGCTGCAGCGAATCCAGCCGCGCGGCACCCGTCGGCCCGAGACGGCCCTCGTCCACGGCTTCGACGATCGCGCAGTCCGGTGCATCCGGAAGGTGCGTGCAGCCTCGCGGGCACTCCTCGGCGACGACGGCGAGGTCGGTGAAGGCCTTCAGGATGTTGGCGGTGTCGACGTGCCCGAGCCCGAACGAGCGCACACCCGGAGTGTCGATGACCCACCCCGCGCCGGTGGGTCCCCGATAGCGCAGCGAGACGGTCGAGCTCGACGTGTGGCGTCCGCGTCCCGTGACGACGTTGACGTGCCCCGTCGCACGCTTCGCATCGGGCACGAGGGCATTGACGAGGGTGGACTTGCCGACGCCGGAGTGCCCCACGAAGACGGTCGAATGCCCCGCGATCGCCGCGCCGACCCGCTCGACGGGCATTTCGTCGCGCGCGCTCGTGAAGACCTCGAGATCGAGGCCCTCGAAGTGCTCGAGGAACTCGCTCGGGTCGGCGAGGTCGGTCTTCGTCACGACGAGCAGGGGGCGGATGCCGGCATCCAGCGCCGCGACGAGATAACGGTCGACGAGCCTCGCGCGCGGTTCGGGATCGGCCGCCGCCACGACGACGAGCATCTGGTCGGCGTTGGCGACGACGACGCGTTCGACCTGGTCGGTGTCATCGGCGCTGCGGCGCAGCAGCGACGTGCGCTCCTGTATCCCGATGATGCGGGCGAGTGTCCCCTGGTCGCCCGACGCGTCGCCCACGACACGGGCGAGGTCGCCCGTCACGATGGGGGTCTTGCGCAGCTCGCGCGCCCGCACCGCGAGCACCGTGTGCTCATCGGGCTCGTCTTCGTCCACGAGCACCGTGTACCGCCCGCGGTCCACCCCGAGCACGCGTGCGATCCGCGCGTCGTCGTGCGCGGGGCGTCGCTTCGTGCGCGGCCGATTCGCCTTCGGATTGGGGCGGACGCGCACGCTCTGCTCGTCGAACTGCGGTTCGTCGTCTTCGTCGTCCTCCGCGAGCCAGCTCACGATGCGCGCTGCGCCTCGGGGTCGTCGGTCGTGTCGTCGCCGTCGAGCATGCCCCGCCACATGGCGGGGAACGCCGGCATCGTCTTGGCCGTCGTGCCGATGTCGTCGACCTCGATGTCGGGCACGGCCAGACCGATGAGGGCTCCCGTCGTGGCGAGGCGGTGGTCGTGATGGGCCGGCCACAGACCGCCGTGGAGGTCGCGCGGCACGATGCGGATGCCGTCCTCCATCTCGTGCGCTTCGCCGCCGATGGCACGCAGGTTGCCGATCAGCGCCGCGATGCGGTCGGTCTCGTGTCCGCGGATGTGCCCGATGCCGTACAGCGTGGTCGGCGACTCGGCGAACGCGGCGAGCGCGAAGATCGTCGGGGCGAGCTCGCCCGCGGTGGACAGATCGAGGTCGACGCCCTGGATCGAGGCTCCCGCCGAGACGGTGAGCGTGCCCGCGCGACGCGAGGTGCGCGCGCCCATGACGGTGAGGATGTCGGTGAGCATGTGGCCCGGCTGCGTCGAGTGAGCGGGCCATCCCGTGACCGACACCGAACCACCGGCGATCATCGCCGCCGCCAGGAACGGCGCCGCGTTGGACAGGTCGGGCTCGATCGCGACCTCTTTGCCGCGGACCGGTCCCGCCGGGACGACCCATTCGCCGGGAGCGGGGCGCTCGACGTGCACGCCGCGGTGCGCGAGGGCCTCGATCGTCATGTCGATGTGCGGCATGCTCGGCAGGCGGTCGCCGGTGTGCACGAGGTGCAGGCCGACATCGAAGCGCGCCGCGGCCAGCAGCAGGCCGGAGACGAACTGGCTCGAGCCGCTCGCGTCGATCGTGATCTCGCCGCCGCGCACGCGGCCGTGCCCGCGCACCGAGAACGGCAGCGACCACGTGCCGCCGTCGTCGATGTCCACGCCCACGTCGCGCAGCGCCTTGATCATGGCGCCCATGGGGCGATGCAGCGCGTTCTCGTCGGCGGTGAGGGTGATCTCTCCCGCGGCGAACCCGGCCAGCGGTGAGACGAAACGCATGACGGTGCCGGCCTGGCCGCAGTCGATCGTCGTGTCGCCGCGCAGCGGCCACGTCGGCGTCACGATGAGGTCGTCGCCGTAGCGGCCCTCGCCGGGCACGTGCTCGATGTGCACGCCGAGGACGCGCAGCGCCTCGATCATGTGCGCCGAATCCTCGGAGTGCAGCGGCGCGGTCAGGCGACTGGGGGAGTCGGCGATCGCGGCGAGGATCAGCTCTCGGTTGGTGAGCGACTTCGAGCCCGGGACGGTCACGGTCGCGCGCAGCGGTCCGCCGGCCAGGGGGGCGTGCCACCGGCCGCGCGAAGAGGTCACAGAAGAAGGGGAATACCCGTCGGCAGTCATCGGGTTCTACCCTACTGAACCCCGCTGCTCGTGCCGCGAGGAGCCCACAGATCGGAACGGAGCTCGAGTGAACGCAACGCTTGACCGCCTCACGGCGGATTCCGTCGACGATCTCGAGCGGTCGTGGAACGCGACCCCCGTAGACTGGCGCCTGATGACCGAGCAGGCAGAACAGGCGCAGGACACGCAGGATCCGCGCACCCAGTTCGAAGAGCAGGCACTGCCCTTCATGGATCAGTTGTATGCGGCGGGGATGCGCATGACGCGCAATCCCGCGGATGCGGCCGACCTCGTGCAGGAGACGTTCGTGAAGGCGTTCGCCTCGTGGCACACCTTCACGCAGGGGACCAACCTCAAGGCCTGGCTCTATCGGATCCTGACGAACACCTACATCAACACGTACCGCAAGAAGCAGCGCGAGCCGTATCAGAGCGCGATCGACGAGCTCGAGGACTGGCAGCTCGGCGGCGCCGAGTCGACGACCGCGACGAGCGCGCGCTCGGCCGAAGCCGAGGCGATCGATCACATGCCGGCATCCGTCGTGAAGGATGCGCTGCAGTCGATCCCCGAGGACTTCCGGCTCGCGGTCTATCTCGCCGATGTCGAGGGATTCGCGTACCAGGAGATCGCCGACATCATGAAGACCCCCATCGGCACGGTCATGAGCCGCCTGCATCGTGGCAGGCGGCAGCTGCGTGACCTGCTCGCCGACTACGCGAAGGAACGCGGCATCGACACCGAGGCCGCGGCTAGGAGAAAGAAATGACCGACTGCGGGTGTGAGAAGGCGCGCAAGGATCTCGAGGAATACCTGCGCAACGAGGTCTGCAAGACCCAGCATTCCGAGATCAAGGAGCACCTCGAGAACTGCTCCGAATGCCAGAGCGAAGCGCTCGTCGCCCGGACTCTGACCGAGGTCGTCGCGCGCGCGTGCAAGGAGACCGCGCCCGAAGAACTGCGCGACCAGGTGCTCGCCCGCCTGCGCGAGCGGCAAGCGGCCCACTGACGGCGGTCTGCTCCGCCTAGATGCGCCACCCCGCGATAGCGGGTGCCGTGGTGGCTGCCGCCGCCGCCGTCGCGGCAGCGCTCGCGGCTCCCGCGACGATCGAGATGCCGTGGAGCACCTGAGCGACCTGCTCAGCGGCGGTCGTGTCCTGCTCGATCCGGTCGCGGGCAGCGTGGGCTTCATATCCGCCCACGATGCGATCGAGCACTCCCGCGCCGTCGAGCAGCGTGACGACGGTCGCGACGCGCTGGTCCATCTCGATGCGTCCGGATGCCGCGTGGCGCAGTTCGTCGCGGGCATCTTCGGCGACGCGGTCATCGGCCAGGCGCACCCGTGTGCGGGGCACGAGTCCGAGCACGCGGCCCTCCTCGCGCACGACCAGGCCTCGTCGGACAAGACGGGTGACCGCGTCGTCGTACGAGCGACTTCCCACCCGCGAGACGAGGCCGGGCGTGAGGGGCGCGTCCCGCGGCAGACACTCCGCGGCGGCGCCGAGGGCAGCGGCATCCGCGATGCGTACGATGCGCACGTCGGTGCGGTCCGCGTCGGTCGCGGCGAGGTCGATGACGCTGTCGAGCACGAGATCTACGAGGACCGCGCCGCCCACGAGGGCCTCGGTGGCGTCGCTGCGGTGGAGCCATCCGCGTCGGTCGGCCGTGAGCAGGAGGATCTGCTCCGTGATCGTACGGTCCATGCCTTCGAGCGTACGAAGCCGTCATCGTGCGGACAATGCGACGAAAGTAGGGGGTCAGTGCGCGGGGAACCGGGCCTCGAGCAGCCAGTCGCCCTCGTGCGCGCCCGAGGAGAACGTGCCCCCGCGCAGTGCCGTTCGCTCACGCATGCGTGCAGTGCCATATCCGCTGCCGGGCAGCTTCGGGGCGCCGACGGTCGCCGCGAGAGTGTTCCTGATGCGCAGCACGACGCCCTCCCCGCCGCGGGCGACGCTCAGCTCCACGTGCTGCGGGGCCGGCGCGTGCTTCATGATGTTGGTCGCGGCTTCGCGGATGATGCGCTCGAGGGTGCTCACCGTCAAGAGGTCCAGTTCGTCGGCGGCCGCGTTCACGCGGACCGCGACGTCGTAGCCCGCGTGTTCGAGCGCGGTGCGGAAGCTCTCGACCGCGGCCGCGAGACTGTGGTCCGTCGAGCGCGCCGCATCTTCGCGGTTGTCCGCTGCGATATCGACGACGCGTCGCAGGTCGACCAGCGCTTGCTTTGCCGAGGCGAGGATCGCCTCTTGCGACTGCGATCGCTCGTCGGGGTCATCGGTGCGATCCAGCAGCCGTGCGTGCATCGCGATCACCGTGAGGTCGTGCGCGACGACGTCGTGCAGGTCATCGGCGATGCGCTGCCGCTCCTCGCGGACGAGCTCGACGTTCATCCGCCGAGCATCGACGAGCTCCTCGCCGATGCTGCCCGCGCGCGCCACGAGGGCGCGCAGCACGACTCCGACGGCGCTCGCCCCGGCGGCGACGATGAGCACGGCGCTGAACATCGCCACGGAGTCCGGGCGCTGGTCGAAGCGGTGCACGCCGCCGGCTGCCGCGAGGAAGAGCACGAGGTAGACCGCCTGTATGCGCGCGGGGCAGTACCGCACGACCACGAGGCAGCCGATGGCGAGCCCCAAGAGCGCAACCTGCTGCTCGTCGGCGAACGGCGAGACCGCCATCAGTGCGAACAGGGCGAGCGCGGTCAGCGTCGGGTTCCACAGCAGGGGAAGGAAGGCGAGCGTGAGAAGAACGTCGAAGAAGAACGACGCGGGATCGACGAACCCGTCGAACGCCCACAGCAGCACGGAGGCGAGGGCGGCCGCCGTCACGACGCCGATGATCGCCACGCGCTCGACGCGCGTGGGGCGCTGCGACCCCGCCGTGCGGAACAGCCGGCGCGCACGCGATATCTGGGGGCGGGTCACCGCTTCATTATCCTGAAAGTGACCGCGCCCCGTCGCGGTGCAGCCGTCAGCTGCAAGCGCCGATGAGACGGCAGATCGCGCTCCAGATGGATGTCGTGAACATGGGTCTCCTCCTCTCGGCTCGGGTGTGCTCGAGGCTTATGGTGATTCTGTCGGGCCGACCGATGCGGCGCATCCGTCGCACGCCGAGGGCGTCTACGACTTTCGTAGGGGGTCCGGGGGCGGCGTTTCGCCCGCCTCTAGGATGGACGGGTGGCCTCGATCAGCGTCCTCGTCGCCGATGATGAGTTCCTTCTCCGCCGCGCGCTGACGATGTTCCTCGAAGAAGCCGAGGACATCGAGGTGGTCGGAACAGCCGTCGACGGCGCCGATGCGATCGAGCAGACCCGGATGCTGAAGCCCGATGTCGTGCTCATGGACATCCACATGCCGAACCTCGACGGTGTCGCGGCGACGACGCAGCTGACCCGCGAAATGCCCGAGACCAAGGTGCTCGCCGTCACGACCTTCGGCACGATGCAGACCGTGCTGCCGATGCTCGTCGCCGGCGCGACGGGCTACCTCCTCAAGGACTCGGACCCGCAGGACATCGTCGCGGCGGTGCGCGAGGTTCACCGAGGGCTGCGCGTGCTGTCGCCGGCGGTGAGCTCGCTCCTTGTGTCGACGATCGTCGAGGCCTCCACCTCTGCCCCCGCCGACGCCCTCACCCCGGAGGAGCGTCTCACTCCTCGCGAGTCTCAGATGGTCGAACTGCTCGCACAGGGCTTGTCCAACGGCGAGATCGCCCGGCGCGAGAGTGTGTCCGAAGCGACGGTGAAGTCCCACCTCAGCAACGTCATGGCCAAGTGGAACGCGCGCGACCGCGTGCAAGTCCTCATCCGCGCCGTGCGCGCCGGCGTGGTCCGCTTGGACTGACGGCTACCGCACGACGAAGGGCCGCCCCGGAGGGCGGCCCTTCCCGATCTCTGCGGATCAGTCCTTCGAGAGTGCTTCCTGGATGAGCGCGGCCTGCTCGGTCGCGTGCACCTTGGGCGACCCGGTCGCCGTCGAGGCGGCAGCGGGACGCGACACGAGACGGATCGTGCGCCCGTTCAGCTGCGGCACGACATCGAGTGCGATGAACGGCCACGCG
Organism: Microbacterium sp. NPDC055910; assembly: GCF_042271185.1. Taxonomy (NCBI): domain Bacteria; kingdom Bacillati; phylum Actinomycetota; class Actinomycetes; order Micrococcales; family Microbacteriaceae; genus Microbacterium; species Microbacterium sp. NPDC055910. The sequence continues at coordinate 16,056 of NZ_JBHJZS010000030.1, read as the reverse complement.
CCCTGGTTCTCGGGCTCGTCCTGCACCCACACGAGCTCGGCGTCGGGATAGGCGGCGATGACGGCCCTGAGGTCGTCGATCGGCGCCGGGTAGAACTGCTCGAGGCGCACGAGGGCGATCGCGGGGTTCGGGTTCTTGTCGAGCTCGGCCTTCAGATCCCAGTGGATCTTTCCCGAGTGCAGCAGAACGCGCGTCACACCGCTCTTGTCGATGCCGCGCTCATCGTCCAGGACCGGCTCGAAGCGGCCCGTCAGGAAGTCCTCGACGGGGCTCGTCGCACCGCGCAGACGCAGCATCGCCTTCGGCGTGAAGACGACGAGCGGGCGACGCGGGCGTGCGTAGGCCTGACGACGCAGGAGGTGGAAGTACGACGCGGGCGTCGAGGGACGAGCCACCGTCATGTTCTCCTGCGCGCACATCTGCAGGTAGCGCTCGATGCGCGCCGAAGAGTGGTCCGGGCCCTGGCCCTCGTAGCCGTGGGGGAGCAGCAGCACGACGCTCGACTGCTGGCCCCACTTCTGGTCGGCCGACGAGAGGTACTCGTCGATGACCGACTGGGCGCCGTTCGCGAAGTCGCCGAACTGCGCCTCCCACAGCACGAGCGCGTCAGCGCACTCGACCGAGTAGCCGTACTCGAACGCCATCGCGGCGTACTCGCTGAGCAGCGAGTCGTACACCCAGAAGCGGCCCTGATCCTCGCTCAGGTTCGACAGCGGGATCCATTCCTGGCCGTTGGCGCGGTCGTGCAGCACGGCGTGGCGCTGCACGAAGGTGCCGCGGCGCGCGTCCTGACCGACGAGACGGACGTTGGTCTTCTCGAGCAGCAGCGAACCGAACGCCAGCAGCTCGCCGAAACCCCAGTCGATCGAGCCGTTCCGGCTCATGTCGAGGCGCTTGTCGAGAAGCTGCTGCAGCTTGGTGTGCACCGTGAAGCCCTCGGGCTTGTTGACGAAGGTGTCACCGATGAGGCTGACCACATCCCGCGAGACCGCGGTCGTCTCGGGCTCGCCGACGGGGACCGGAGCCTCGGCATCCAACACGATCGTGTTCGAACCCGTCTCGGCCTCGTGCGTCTCGGTGAAGGCGATCTCGAGGCGGTGCTGGAAGTCCTTCTTCGACTTCTCGTACTCCTCTTCGGTGATGTCGCCGCGACCGACGAGGGCCTCGGTATAGAGGCGTCGCACGGAGCGCTTCGCCTCGATGAGGTTCGTCATGAGGGGCTGCGTCATCGACGGGTCGTCGCCCTCGTTGTGACCGCGGCGGCGGTAGCAGACGAGGTCGACGACGACGTCGCGGTGGAACCGCTCGCGGTAGGCGAAGGCGAGCTGTGCGACGCGCGTCACCGCTTCGGGGTCGTCGCCGTTCACGTGGAAGACGGGGGCCTGGATGGTCTTGGCGACATCCGTCGCGTAGACCGAGGTGCGGGCATCCTGCGGCGTCGTCGTGAAGCCCACCTGGTTGTTCACCACGACGTGGACCGTGCCGCCCGTGCGGTAGCCGCGCAGCTGCGACATCTGCAGCGTCTCGACGACGACGCCCTGGCCGGCGAAGGCCGCGTCGCCGTGCACGAGGATCGGCAGCCAGGCGAACGTGCCGATGGGCTTGCGATCCTGCTTCGCGCGGACGATGCCCTCGAGCACGCCGTCGACGGTCTCGAGGTGCGACGGGTTGGCGGCGAGGTAGACCGGCAGCTCCTGCTTGCCGTCGGCGACGAAGGTGCCCTCGGTGCCGAGGTGGTACTTGACATCGCCCGAGCCGCTCTTCGACCCGATCGCGACCGAGCCCTCGAACTCACGGAACACCTGGCCGTAGGTCTTTCCGGCGATGTTCGTCAGCACGTTGAGACGACCGCGGTGAGCCATGCCGATCGCGGCACCGTCGAGGCCCGCCGCGGCGGCGCCCTGCAGGATCTCGTCGAGGAGCGGGATGAGCGATTCGCCGCCTTCGAGACTGAAGCGCTTCTGGCCGACGTATTTCGTCTGCAGGAACGTCTCGAACGCCTCGGCCTGGTTGAGCTTGTCGAGGATCCGCATCTGCTCGTCGTGGCCGGGCTTCTGGTATTTGACCTCGAGGTTCTCCTGGAACCACGCGCGCTGCGTCGGATCCTGGATGTGCATGTACTCGATGCCGATCGTGCGGCAGTACGAGTCGCGCAGCACGCCCAGCACGTCGCGCAGCTTCATCTGGCGCTTGCCGCCGAAGCCGTTCGTGACGAACTCGCGGTCGAGGTCCCAGAACGTCAGGCCGTGGCTCTCGATCTCGAGGTCGGGGTGCGTGCGCTGCACGTACTCGAGCGGATCGGTGTCGGCCATGAGGTGACCGCGCACGCGGAAGGAGTTGATGAGCTCCTGCACGCGCGCCGTCTTGTCAACGCGCTCGGCGAGGTCGACGTTGATGTCGCTGGCCCAGTGGATCGGGTCGTACGGGATGCGCAGGGCCGCGAAGATCTCCTGGTAGAAGTCGCGCTGGCCCGTGAGCAGCTCATGGACGATCTTGAGGAACTCGCCCGAACCGGCACCCTGGATGACGCGGTGGTCGTACGTGCTCGTCAGCGTGATCGTCTTGCCGATGCCGAGGTTCACGAGCGTCTTCTCGCTCGACCCCTGGAACTCGGCGGGGTACTCCAGGGCGCCGGCGCCCACGATGCATCCCTGCCCCTTCATCAGACGGGGGACGGAGTGGACCGTGCCGATGCCACCCGGGTTCGTGAGCGAGATCGTCGTGCCCTGGAAATCGGATGCCGTCAGCTTGTTGGCGCGAGCGCGCTTGACGAGGTCTTCGTACGAGGCGAGGAACTCGTTGAACGTCAGCGACTCGGCACGCTTGATGCTCGGAACGAGCAGAGCTCGCGAGCCGTCGGGCTTGGGCAGGTCGATCGCGATGCCCAGGTTGATGTGGGTCGGCGCGACGACGGAGGGCTTGCCGTCGACTTCGGCGTAGAACACGTTCTGGCTCGGGAACTGCTTCAGAGCCCGGATCATCGCCCACCCGATCAGGTGCGTGAAGCTCACCTTGCCGCCGCGGGTGCGCGACATGTGGTTGTTGATCACGATGCGGTTGTCGATCATGAGCTTGGCCGGCACGGTGCGCACGCTCGTCGCGGTCGGGACCGTGAGTGACTCGTCCATGTTGGCCGCGAGGGTCTTGGGCAGGCCGCGCAGCGGCGTCACCTTGTCCTGGTCGTCCGAGTCGTCTTCGGGCGCCTCTGCCGTCGACGGCACGACCTTGGGAGCCTGCGCGGGGATCGGCTGAGCCGCTGCCGGCCGCGCCGTGGTCTTGGCCACCGGCTGCGTTCCGATGACGGGAAGGGGTGCCGTCACCGGGGCAGGTTCCGCCCCGGCGGGACGGGATGCCGCCGGCGCCGATGCCGCCGCGGAGGCGTCCTGACCGGCGGGTCGGTAGTCCTGGAGAATGGGCCACCACGCCTTGTCGACGGAGTTGGGATCGATGGTGAACTGCTCGTACAGCTCCTCGACGAGCCACTCGTTCGCTCCGAACTCTCCTTCGTTCGAAACCCCGGGGCCTGTCGCCTGAGTCGACACTCTCGATCGCCTGCTTTCGTCGGTGAAGTGGTGGTGAAGTGGTCGTGAGGCGGCGCCGAAATCCACCCGCGCGCACGACAGTCAAGCCTAACCCAGTCTGGGCGGTCGGACTCGGTGTCCTGGCGCGACCTCGGAGTAAGAACTCGCCTCTTTTCCGCTCAGGAAGACTGACTACCCTCGGTGGACATGGAGTTCTACGGTGAGCAGCCGGCGGTCGACCTGACGTACTCGGACGTCTTCCTCGTGCCGCGCCGGTCGGCCGTCACGAGCAGACTCGACGTCGATCTCTCGCCCGGCGACGGCACGAGCGCGACCATCCCGCTCGTGTCGGCGAACATGAACTCGGTCACGGGCGCCAGACTCGCGGCCACCCTCGCCCGGCGCGGCGGCCTCGGCGTGCTGCCGCAGGACATGCCGCTGCAGGAGCTCGACGCCGCCATCCGATGGGTCAAGGCGCAGCCGGTCATCTGGGACACGCCCCTCGTCCTGCCCCCCGAGGCGACGGTCGCCGACGCGTCGCGCCTGCTGCCGGCGACCGAGGGCCACGGCATCGTCGTCGCCCGAACGTCGACCGCGGTCGACGACGACGACATCGTCGGCGTCGTTCCCGCGACACGACTGGCCACGGCTCTCGCCGACGCGCGCCTGGGCGATCTCGCCCGCGACCGCGCGGCATCCATCGACGCGGAGTCGGTGCAGGACGCCCGCCATGCCTTCGACCTCATCGTCGCCGCCGGGGCCGAGACGGTGTGCGTCCTCGACCACGGGCACCTCGTGGGGACGCTCTCGCGCCGCAGCGCGCTGCGCTCCACGATCTACCGGCCCGCGGTCGACCGCGACGGCCGGCTCATCGTCGCCGCGGCCGTCGGCATCAACGGCGACGTCGCCGCCAAGGCGAAGGCGCTCGCCGCGGCCGGCGTCGACGTGCTCGTCGTCGACACCGCCCACGGACACCAGGACGCCATGCTGCGCGCCCTGCACACCGTCGCTCAGCTCGACCTGGGCATCCCGCTCGTGGCGGGCAACGTCGTGACCCCCGAGGGCGTGTACGACCTCGTCGCCGCCGGCGCCGACATCCTCAAGGTCGGCGTCGGTCCCGGTGCGATGTGCACGACGCGGATGATGACCGCCGTCGGGCGGCCGCAGTTCTCGGCCGTGCTCGAAACGGCGGAGGCGGCCCGCGTCATGGGGGCGCACGTGTGGGCCGACGGCGGCGTGCGGTATCCGCGCGATGTCGCGCTCGCGCTGGCCGCGGGAGCGGCATCCGTCATGATCGGGTCGTGGTTCGCCGGAACGATCGAGGCTCCCGGCGAGCTGCTGGTCGATGCGGCGGGGCGCACCTACAAGGAATCGTGGGGGATGGCCTCGACGAAAGCCGTGCACTCGCGGTTCGCACGGCTCGACCCGTACGACCTCGCGCGCAGGGAGCTGTTCGCCGAGGGGATCTCGTCGTCGAAGATCTACCTCGACCCGCTTCGCCCCGGCATCGAGGACCTCGTCGACATGATCACGTCGGGCGTGCGCTCCTCGCTCACGTACGCCGGCGCGACGACGCTCGCCGAGTTCCACGACCGCGCCCGGGTCGGCCTGCAGTCTGCCGCCGGCTATGACGAGGGCAAGGCGCTCCCCGTCAGCTGGTGACGCGGTTCGCGGTTCGGGGTCGTCGGGTGGTTCGCGGTCGTCCGCTGGGTCGCGCTCGTCCGCTGGGTCGCGCTCGTCCGCTGGGTCGCGGTTGTCCGCTGGGTCGCGCTACCGAAACCTGCGCGCGCGCCCGTAACTTCACCCGCGGGTGCAGGTTTCGGTAGCGCGACGGGAGGGTCACCGATCCGCGGCACAGATCAGGGGCGCGGGAGGCGGCTGGGGAGCCCGTCGCCGGTGATGATGTCGTAGAGGCGCCGGGGAGTGATATCGGATGGTTGCCAGCGCGAGAAGCCGCGCACTTCGCGGCGGATCTCGTTCTCTCGATCCTTCTCGTCGATCACGATCTCCGATGCGTCGCGGTCGCCGGAGAATTCTGGGCTCATGTACTTGCCTCGCCCGTCGAGCTCACCCCAGTGATCGTGCTCGGGAAAGTAGAAGTCGCCGAACACGATCCGACCGCTTGCGAGCTCTCGTCGCTCCTGCAGGCGCGGGGTGGGAAAGCCCAGCTGAGCGATGATCACGCGGCTCTCGGTCTCTCGCACGTTGTCGGCGAGGTCTGTAGCGGCCTCGAGCACGCGGCGCACTTTGTGGTCTCCGCGCGTCGGCGTCGCCTTCTCGAACTGCGCGAGCAACTCCTCCTTCGTGGTCAGCGGCCCTCCTTCGCGGCGCGCCCACAGAGCCTGGTCGACGGCGGCGACGGCCTTCGTGAACGTCAGCGAGCGCGCGAGATCGAGCGCCGTCTGCGTCGCCGTCGTGATCCAGTGTCCGCCCTCCCACTGCTCGATCTCGACGTCCGCGAGTCCGAGCCCGTGTCGACGGATCGCGCCGTGCGTCCGGCCCCCGCTCGTCCGGTCCGTGCGGACGTCGACCAGGGTGGGCCAGTCCCCGAGCAGATCGATGCCCAGGATCGCCGCGGCCGCAGCGTGGGACAGGACCGCGGGTTTGCGCATCCGTCGAGAAACCTCGCGCACGCGAACCAGGTGCTGCTGATGAGGTTTGAGCGCGAGCCACTCGGACGTGGAGACGTATGCACCGGCCGTGACGCGGTGCCATCGACCTGACGTCGTCGCGATGAGCAGGCGCCGGTCATCGACGCGGTCGAGCTGGTCGCGACGGCGGTGCACCTGGATCGTGGGTTGTAGGGTCACGACCCCACCCTCGCCGCCATCGAGCGGTACCGCGCGCACTCTGCGCGCACCCGGGGATAGAGCGCTCGCCGGGCGGCCGGGGGAGGAACCGCTCGCGCTGAGGGGCCGCGCTACCGAAACCTGCAGGCGCGCCCGAACATACGGTGGCGTGGGCAGGTTTCGGTAGCGCCGGGCGGAAGACCCGGACCCGGACGCGCGACGGCGCGGCGCGCGACGACGCCGGACGCCCGACCCCGGACGCCCGACCCCGGACGCTCGAACCCGGACGCTCGAACCCGGACGCTCGAACCCGGAAGCGCGACGGCGGGCGCGCGTGAGCGCGGCGCGCGACGGCGCAGCGACCGCGCGCGGTCCCGTAGACTTGCGCGCACAATGGACGACCCCCCCAGTAGATGTACGCCCCGCGCTCCCGTACACCGCTCGCAGAGGGGTGACGCGTGATGGACTATGTCCTCTTGGGCGTGGGGCTCCTCCTCACGATCGGAACAGGCTTGTTCGTCGCGAGCGAGTTCGCGCTCGTGAACCTCGATCGCGCCGAGCTCGAGAAGCGCCGCGCGGCGGGTGAGACGCGTCTGTCTCTGACGATCAGCGCGCTCAAGATCACCTCGACGCACCTGTCCAGTGCCCAGTTGGGCATCACGCTCACGACGCTGCTCACCGGCTACACGATGGAGCCGGCGATCTCGAACCTGCTGCGTCCCGTCTTCGCGGCATGGGGGTGGCCCGAGGGGTTCGCGAGCCCCTTCGCCGTCGTCATCGCGGTGACGTTCGCGACCATCCTGTCGATGATCGTCGGCGAACTCGTGCCGAAGAACTTCGCCCTCGCCGTGCCGCGGCAGACCGCCAAGCTCGTGATCCCGTTCCAGACGGCGTTCACGACGGTCTTCCGCCCCGCGATCGTCGTGCTCAACGGCAGCGCCAACGGCGTGCTGCGGTCCATGGGCATCGAGCCCAAGGAAGAGCTGTCCGGCGCGCGCACGGCCGAAGAGCTGTCGAGCCTCGTGCGCCGCTCGGCGAGCGCCGGCGTGCTCGAGGAGGACACCGCGTCGCTGCTCGATCGCACGCTGACCTTCGCGCGCCTGTCGGCCTCGGACGTCATGACCCCGCGCCCCAGCGTGCACGCGCTCGCCGCCGACGACTCGGCCGAGGACGTCATCCAGCTCGCACGCCGCACGGGCAACAGCCGCTTTCCGGTCTACGACGAGTCAATGGACGACATCACGGGCATCGTGCACCTCAAGGCCGCGGTCGGCGTGCCGCGCGAACGTCGCAACGACGTGCCCGCCGCGGCGCTCGCGACCGAGCCGCTGCGCGTGCCCGAAGCCGTGCACCTCGACGTGCTCATGTCCGAGCTGCGTGCCCGCGGCTACCAGATGGCGATCGTCGTCGACGAGTACGGCGGCACGGCCGGAGTCGTGACGCTGGAAGACCTCGTCGAAGAGATCGTCGGTGAAGTCCTCGACGAACACGACCGTCGCCGGGCCGGCATCGTCCGCTCGCAGGACTCGATCATCTTCCCCGGCGAACTGCGACCCGACGAACTGCTCGATCGCACCGGCATCCGCATTCCCGAAGGAGACGTGTACGACACCGTGGGCGGCTACGTCATGAGCGTGCTCGAGCGCGTGCCCGCCGCGGGGGACTCGCTGCGCATCGACGATGGGACGATCGAGGTGCAGCGGATGGACGGGCGCCGGGTCGACCGCATCCGCTTCACGCCGGAGCCGATGCCGCACGCCCACGCCACGGAGGAAGGGGGTGATCGTCGATGAACGACTGGGCCGGAATCGCCTGGCTGGTGGTGCTGCTCATCGCCAACGCCTTCTTCGTCGGCGCCGAATTCGCCGTCATCTCCGCCAAGCGCTCGCAGATCGAGCCGCGCGCCGAGAAGGGCTCGCGCTCGGCCAAGACCGCGCTGTACGCCATGGAGCATGCGACCCTCATGCTCGCGACGAGCCAGCTCGGCATCACGATCTGCTCGCTGCTCATCCTGAACGTCTCCGAGCCGGCGATCCACCACCTGCTCGCAGGACCGCTGGGTCTCACCGGACTCGCGGAGGGAACGGTCGACGTCATCGCGTTCGTGATCGCGCTGCTCATCGTGTCGTACCTGCACGTCGTGTTCGGCGAGATGGTGCCGAAGAACCTCGCGTTCTCGGTGCCCGATCGCGCCGTGCTCATGCTCGCGACCCCGCTCGTCTGGGTCTCGAAGCTCTTCTATCCGATCATCGTGTCGCTCAACTGGGTCGCGAACCACGTGCTGCGCCTGTTCCGCGTCGAGCCGAAGGACGAGGCCGCCTCGACCTTCACGCTCGACGAGGTCGCGACGATCGTGAACCAGTCGCGCATCGAGGGCATGCTCGACGACACGTCGGGCGCCGTCTCGGCGGCGCTGGAGTTCACCGACAAGAAGGCCAAGGACATCGCCCTGCCGCTCGACAAGCTCGTCACGCTGCCCGAGCGCACGACGGCGGCCGAGATCGAGCGCGCCGTCGCCAAGCACGGCTTCTCGCGCTACGTCATCGTCGATGACTCCGGCGATCCGGTCGGCTACGTGCACCTCAAGGACATCCTGCGTGCCGCCGAAGGACCGGATGCCGCAACCGAGGTCGCGCGGCCGCTTCCGGCCAAGCGCATCCATCACATGGTGCCCGTGCTCGAGACGACCGACCTCGAAGACGCGCTCGCCGTCATGCGGCGCGCCGGGCGCCACCTCGCCCGCGTGCGCGACGCCGAGGGCACGACGACGGCGGTGCTGTTCCTCGAGGACATCATCGAGGAGCTCATCGGCGAAGTGCAGGACGCGACGCGTCGCCGCAGCTACTGACAGCGGATGCCGCCGGCCCGCCGCCCGTCAGAGGGAGCGGCGGGCCCGCGCGTACTGCACGGGCCAGTACCGCAGGTCGACGCCCAGCTCGAGCGACGCGCGCAGCGCGAAGTGCGGGTCGCGCATCCACTCGCGCGCGGCCATGACGGCATCCGCGTCGCCGGCCTGCAGGATCGCCTCGGCGTGAGCGCCGTCGGCGATCAGGCCGACCGCGCTCACGGGCACGTCGGCGTCGCGCCGCACGCGCGCCGCGAGTGGCACCTGGTAGCCGCGGCTGACGGGGATGCGCTCGCCGGGCACGGTGCCGCCGCTGGAGATGTCGAAGAAGTCGGCGCCACGGTCGGCGCACCAGCGCGCGACGGTCGCGGTCTCTTCCACGCTCCACCCGCCCGCCGTCCAGTCGGTCGCGGACATGCGCACGACCAGGGCGACCTCGGGCGTCTCGGCGCGTACGGCGTCGACGACGCGCAACAGCAGGCGAGCGCGGTTCTCGAGGGGTCCGCCGTAGTCGTCGTCGCGGCGGTTGGCCAGCGTCGAGAGGAACTGGTGCAGCAGGTAGCCGTGACCGCCGTGGATCTCGATCACCTCGAACCCCGCGTCGGCGGCCCGTCGTGCCGCGGCGGCGAAATCGGCGACGACGGTGTCGATGCCCGCGAGATCGAGCGCCTCGGGCACGGCGTATCCCTCGAACGTGATCGCCGACGGAGCGACCGTCCGCCATCCGCCGTCGCGCAGGCCGACGCTGCCGTACGTGCCCGCGATGAGCGGAGACCACGTCGAGGCTTTGCGCCCCGCGTGCGCGAGCTGAATGCCCGCGAGAGCGCCGCGCGAGCGGATGGCGGCGGCGATCGGCGCCCACGCATCCCTCTGCTCGTCGTTCCACAGGCCCGTGTCGTCGGGCGAGATGCGTGCCTCGGGCGACACGGCCGTGGCTTCGGCGATGACGATGCCCGCGCCACCCGACGCGAACTGCGCGAGGTGCACGTGGTGCCACTCCTGCGGCAGACCGTCGACGGCGCTGTACTGGCACATCGGCGCGACCCACAGCCGGTTTCGCGCCGTGTGCCGGCCGATCGTGAGGGAAGAGAACAACAGGGTCATGGAAAGCTCCGCGGGTAGGGTGTCGGCATGACTCGCGAGTGGACCGAGCGGGATGTCGCCGGCGTCGTGCGTCTGCCGACGCACTCCGATGACAAGTATTCCCGGGGCGTGCTGGGTGTGCGCACCGGCTCGCGCGTCTATCCCGGCGCCGCCGTGCTCGGTGTGGAGGCGGCGTGGCGCACGGGTCTGGGCATGGTGCGCTACCTCGGCGCGGCCGCGGATCCCGTGCTGGCACGGCGCCCCGAGACGGTCACGGCACCGGGGCGGGTGCAGGCCTGGCTCATCGGCTCGGGCACGGATTCCGCGACCCGCGACGCCGACGAGACGGCGGCGATCCGCGGAATCCTGGCACAGAACGAGCCCGTCGTGCTCGACGCCGGTGCCCTCGACCTCGCTCCCGGGGCATCCGCGCCGCTCATCGTGACACCGCACGCGCGGGAACACGCCGTGCTGCGAGCGGCGCTCGGGCTCGGCGACGGCACGGGCGATCGACGCACCGACGTCGCCGAGACGGCGCGCAAATTGGGCGGGGTCGTGCTGCTCAAGGGGGCGATGACGCTCATCGCCGACGGGTCCGAGGTCATCGACGTCGACGTCGACGTGCCGTGGCTCGCGACGGCCGGGACGGGCGATGTGCTCGGCGGCGTCCTCGGCGCGCTCGTCGCTGCTGCTCACGCGGTTCCGGATGCCGCTCCGCCGCTGCCGCACCTCGCGGCCTCGGCCGCGTGGCTGCACGCTCGCGCCGCTCGGGTCGCGGCATCCGCTCTCGGTCCGCGCGGCGGTCCGCTCACGGCGCTGGATGTCGCCGAGGCGCTTCCGCGCGCGATCGGCGGCGTGCTCGCGCACTCCTGAGCGCCTCGGCGGCCACCCCCTACGATGGGAGCGTGTCGAGGCGGGCAGTGCTGTGGGTCGCGTTCGCGCTCGTGCACATCGTCGTCGCCGGCCTCGGCTTCGCCCTGCCCCATCAGCCCATGGGCGACGTCTATCTCGTCTACGAACCGTGGGCGCTGCAAGCGCTCGACGGGCGCGGCATCCCGGGAATCGCCGAGGACTGGATCTATCCGCCGGTCGCCCTCCTGCCGCTGCTGGCCGCGCAGGCCCTCGAGTGGATCGCGGGATACGAGATCGCGTGGGCCCTACTCGTGACGGCGTGCGATGCGCTCGCCTTCAGGATGCTCGTCGGGGATGCGCGATCGCGCGGACGCCGGCACGCCGCGTGGTTCTGGCTCGCGTTCGCCCTGCTGCTCGGTCCCGTCGGGATGTACCGGCTCGACGCCGTCACGGTGCCGCTCGCCGTGGCGGGCTGCCTGTGGCTCGTCGGCCGGCCCTGGCTCGCCTCGGTGCTGCTCGCCGTCGCGACCTGGATCAAGGTGTGGCCCGCAGCGCTGCTCGCCGCGGCCTTCCTCGCGGTGCGGCGCCGCGTGGCGGTCGTCTGCGGGGCCCTCATCGTGAGCGCCCTCGCGCTCGTGACGGTCGCCCTGCTCGGCGGAGCCCCGCACGCCCTCGGCTTCGTGACGGCGCAGACGGGACGGGGCCTGCAGGTCGAAGCGCCCGTCAGCATGCTCTACCTGTGGCTCGCGGCCGCGCGCGCGCCCGGTGCATCCGTCTATTACGACCCCGTCATCCTCACCTTCCAGGTCACCGGCCCGCAGGTCGACACCGTCATCGCCGTCATGACGCCGCTTCTGATCGCCGTGCTCGTCGCCGTGGCGGTGCTCGGGGCGATCGCCGCCCGGCGAGGGGCGCCTTTCGTCGCGCTCTTCCCGCCGCTCGCGCTGGCCCTCGTGCTCGCCTTCATCGTCTTCAACAAGGTCGGCTCACCGCAGTACCTCACGTGGCTCATCGCGCCGCTCGTCGTCGGCCTGGTGATCGCGCGGGATCGCTGGCGCCGACCCGCGGCGCTCGGGCTCCTGCTCGCGGCGCTGACGCAGGTGGTCTACCCGCTCACGTACGGCGAAGTGCTCTCGGCCGACCCCGTCGCGGTCGGCATCCTGACCGTCCGCAACGCGCTTCTGATCGTGCTCTTCGTCTGGACCGTCGTGCGGCTGATCCGTCTCGTTCGGGGCCGCCGCGCGGCATCCGCTCTCGTCGGGACCCCACGAAAACCGGAGGTAACACCATGATCATCGCCTTCTCGGTCGCCCCCAGCGGCACCGGCTCGACCGACGGCTCGGTGCACGACGCCGTCGCCGCCGCCGTGCGCGTCGTGCGCGCGAGCGGCCTGCCGCACCGCACGACCTCGATGTTCACCGAGATCGAGGGGGAGTGGGACGACGTGTTCGACGTCGTGCGCCGCGCGACCGAGGCCGTCATGCCGTTCGGATCGCGCGTCTCGCTCGTGCTGAAAGCCGACATCCGGCCGGGGTGGACGGGCGAGCTCGACGCCAAGGTGGAGCGCCTCGAAGCCGCGATCGACGCCGACGAGACCGACTGAGTCGAATCGATTCGCCGCGGGTGCCGCGACGCGGCTAACATGACCCGGTGATCTCCTCTCCGCCGAGGAGGGGTGCGGCGAGGTGGGCGCTCCTTTCCCTCGCCATCGGCAGCTTCGGCATCGGCATGACCGAGTTCGTCGTCATGGGCCTGCTGCCCGACATCGCGCAGGACCTGCTGCCGGCGACGTGGTCGGCGAGCCAGGACGACGCGATCGCGCAGGCCGGCTGGCTCATCACGCTCTACGCGCTCGGCGTCGTCGTCGGCGCCCCCACGATCGCGGGCCTGGTCGCCAGGCATCCGCGCCACCGCGTCATGATCGGGCTGGCTCTCGCCTTGACGGTGGGCAACGCCCTGACGCTCGTCATGCCGACGTTCGAGCTCGTCGCCGCGTCGCGCTTCGTCGCGGGCCTGCCGCACGGCGCATACTTCGGCATCGGCGCCCTCGTCGCCGCCGACGTCCTCGGTCCCGGCAAACGCGCCAAGGGCGTCGCGTTCGTGCTCACGGGCCTGACCGTCGCGAACGTCGCGGGCGTGCCGCTGGGCACATTCCTGGGGCAGCAAGCGGGATGGCGTGCGGCCTTCCTCGTCGTCGCGGCGATCTTCGCCGTCGCCACGATCGCCATCGCCTTCTCGGTGCCGCGGCACGCGGGAGACCCCGGACGCACGTTCCGTGCGGAGCTCAAGGTGTTCCGGATCGGCCAGGTGTGGTTCGCGCTCGCGATCGGGTCGGTCGGGTTCGGCGGATTCTTCGCCGTGTACAGCTACGTCGCGCCGATGGTGACCGAGCTCACGGGGTCGCCGGCGTGGGTCGTGCCCATCGTGCTCATGCTGATGGGCGTGGGCATGATGATCGGCAACATCATCGGCGGACATCTCGCCGACGTCGACCTCAAACGCTCCCTGCTCGGCGGGCTCATCGCGCTCGCGGTCGTGCTGATCCTCGTCGCGCTCACGGCGCAGTGGATCTGGACGCTCGGGCTCTTCGTCTTCTTGACGGGACTGGTCTCGTCGGTGCTCGTGCCCACGATCCAGACGCGGCTCATGGATGTCGCCGAAGACAACCAGTCGATCGCCGCCGCCGTCAACCACTCGTCGCTCAATCTCGGCAACAGCATCGGGGCTTTCGTCGGCGGCACCGTGATCGCGGCGGGATGGGGCTTCACCGCCCCCGCGTGGGCCGGAGTCCTGCTCGCCGTCGGCGGTGTCCTGCTCGCCGCCGTGAGCCTGTCGCTCGAGCGCCGCCGCGTCGCGGCCGGGCGAGGTGCGGCGCGACTGCCGCATAGGCTGGGCGGGTGACCCGCCATGACGAAGCCGCGCGCGTGATCTCCGACGCGGTCGACGGAGCGCGGCCGCGCCGCCCCGCCGACGCCGACGACCCCGACATCCCCGTCGCTGCGACGGTCGTGGTCGTGCGCGACGGCACGGACGGCGCCGAAGTGCTCGTCATCCAGCGTCCCGATCGGGGCTCGTTCGCGGGGGCGTGGGTCTTTCCCGGGGGCAAGCTGGACGATGCCGACCGCGAGAGCGCCGACGAACCGGAAGAAGCCGTCGTGCGTCGCGCCGCCGTGCGCGAGACGTGGGAGGAGACGGGGCTCACGCTCGCCCCCGACTCCCTCGTGCCGCTGTCGATCTGGGATCCCCCGCCCGGGATCCCGCTGCGCATCCGCACGTGGTTCTTCGTCGCGGCGGCATCCGGTGTCGACCTCGTGCTCTCCGAACACGAGGCCGTCGCCGCGGAGTGGGTGCGTCCCGGCAGGCTGCTGGAGCGACACGCGCGCGGCGAGGCGACGCTGTATCCGCCGACCTGGGTCACCCTGCACGGCTTCGAGCACGAGGTCTCGGCCGAGGGCGCGCTCGGCGCCGCACGACTCGGTGGGCTGCGCCGCTTCGACTCCGTCGCGCGTACGGGGCCGAACGGGCCGTTCATGCTGTGGCCCGAAGACGCCGAGTTCGATCCCGACGCCCCGCGGGCGGGCACGGCCCGGCACCGCCTCGAAGTCGGCGCGCTGCCGTGGACCTACATCCGCACCGACTGATCAGGCGGCCAGCAGGCGTCGCAGATGCGCGCCGACGGCGGCGGTCTCGATGAGGAACCCGTCGTGGCCGAAGTCGCTCGCCAGCACCACGACGCCGTCGTCGACGAGCGTGCGGATGCCGCGCCCGATGCGCTGCTGACCGTCGATCGGGAAGAGGCGGTCACTGTCGATGCCGAGCACGAGCGTGGTCGCCGTGACACGTGCCAGGGCGTCCTCGACGCCGCCGCGGTCGCGTCCGATGTCGTGCGAGTTCATCGCCTCGACGAGCGTCAGGTAGCTGTTGGCGTCGAAGCGGCGCGTGAACTTGTTGCCGTGGAAGTCGAGGTAGGACTCCACGGCGAACCGGCCCCCGTGCCCGAGGGGACTGACGACCGACTGCCACGAGCGCTGGAAGCGCTGATTGAGCTCGGTGGGGGAGCGGTAGTTCAGCAGTGCCATGCGCCGCGCGAGCGCGAGCCCGCGGTGCGGCCCGTCGCCGTCGCCCGAGTCGTAGTATTCGCCGTTCTGGAAGCGCGGGTCGATGCGGATCGCCTCGAGCTGCACCGAGTTGAGGGCGATCTGGTCGGCGGTGTTGATGGGCGGCGCCGACAGGACGGCCAGTCGCTCGACGCGCTCCGGATGACCGATCGCCCACTCGAGAGCGTGCATCCCGCCCATCGATCCGCCGATGACGCCCGCCCACGCGTCGATGCCGAGCGCGTCCGTCAGCGGAAGCTGCGCGGCGACCTGGTCGCGGATCGTCAGGTACGGGAATCGCCCCGCCCATTCGTAGCCGTCGGGCGCGATGCTCGAGGGGCCGGTCGAGCCCTGGCATCCGCCCAGCATGTTGGGGGCCACGACGAACCAGCGGTCGGTGTCGATGGGCGCGCCGGGTCCGACGATCGACTCCCACCAGCCCGACGTGGGGTGGCCGGGGGCGGCGGCGCCGCGCACGTGGCTGTCGCCGGTGAGGGCGTGCAGGATGAGGACCGCGTTGTCGCGCTGCGGTGACAGCTCGCCCCACGTCTCGTACGCCAGGCGGTAGCCCGGCAGTTCCGCGCCGCCCTCGGTGCGGAACGGACCGAACGACGCGAAGTGCCGGTCGCCGACCGGATCACCGTCACGCCAGGCCCCCGTCGCGGGAGGCCGCCCCAGCAGCATCCGAGCGTCCGCCTCGGTGACGGGAGCGGAGGGAACGGTGTCCTCCGAGGTCTGCCAGTCCATGGGTGCCATTCTCTCCCGCCCCGGCCGACCGCCGCCCCGTGTTACGTCGCCCCCGCCCCGGCTTCTCCCCGCGAGACTGCAACGGCGCGCCGAGACTGCGGGTGAACCCCACGGTCTCGGCG
>NZ_JBHJZS010000029.1:0-39424 GCF_042271185.1 Microbacterium sp. NPDC055910 | reverse complement strand
CGCCGGGGTCAGGGTCGCGGTGCGTCGGGAGCGTCCGGTCCGGCGGGGGGCTTGGGCGACGCGGGAGGCTCAGGCGACGCGGGAGGCTCAGGCGACGCGGGAGGCTCAGGCGACGCGGGGGGCTCGGGCGACGCGGGAGGCTCGGGCGATGCCGGGGGCTCAGCGGACGCGGGCGGCGCGGGCGGAGGCGTGTAGCCCGAAGGCGGCGCCGGGGGCGGCGCGTAACCCGCGGGCGGCACGGGCGGAGGCGTGTAGCCGGTCGGAGGTGCCGCGGGCGGCTGGTATCCGGGCGAGGGCTGGTAGCCCGCGGGCGGAGCCTGGTAGCCGGCGGTCGGCTGCCCGTAGGCGGACCCACCGACGGGGGCACCCGGCTGCACCGGAATGCCCTGCCACACGACGTTGTCCTTGAGGAACGAGTTCACCCACGGAGCGGGGCGGATACCGGGGTTCCACGCCGACGACGAGAAGGCGAGGATGCCGAGCCAGATGAGTGAGCCGACACCCGGAATGAGCCACAGCAGCAGGAACGGCCAGTCCTTGCCGAGCTTGAGCCCGACGCGCCAGCCGACCAGGACAGCGGCCGCCACCGCGACGATGCTGAAGATCCAGCCGATGAGCGGGATCTGGCCGAGCAGCGACGAGGCGACGATCGCGCCGAGCATGACCCACGGAGAAAGGTCACCGAGCTTGGCGAAGACCATGACGTTGTAGATCGGCACCCATGCGCGCCACTTGCCTTCCACACCGGCTTTTTCGAAGATCTTCATCAGGAACCACGACGAGATGAGATATCCCGCGAGTGCGAAGATCAGAAGGAACGGAAGAATCAGCAGGAGCCAGGCGAACGCCCACGCCCCGCCGTAGTCGTAGTAATCAGACAAGAGACGGCCTCCTAGACCGCTGGTGTCGATACGCGTGTTTTCACGGCACCGGCGAGCAGAGCGCCCGCGGCGTACATGCTAGCGACACTCCGCGTCCGCGCGCGTGCGCAACGTGCGTTTCGGGGGGATCACCCCCGGCCGGCGACCGGCGTTCAGGCGAAAAGTTCGAGCTCGCCGGAGGCGCCGTCGCGGATACGCAGCCCCGCCGCCTCGCACCAGCGCACGAAGCCACGACGCGAGCCGATGCGCGGGCGCGTCGTCGCGAGACTCCGCACGAGGAGCCCCTTCGCACGCTTGTTGAAGTGGTTCAGAGCGCGGGCGGTTCCGTCCGCGCCCTCCGTGACGACACGCACATACGCCGACTCCGCATCGGCCGGCACGGGCCCGAGTGCGACGTACGCTTCGGAGCGCAGATCGAGCAGGAACGGCGTCGACGTCTCGGCGAACGCCGCCGTGACGGCATCCGCCCATTCCCGTCGCAGCGGCGCGAGCCCCGGAAGCGACGCGCCCGCCGCGAGCCGATAGGCCGGAATCGGGTCGAGGGCGCCGACCGGACCGAACGGCGCCGAGTGGATGAGTACGTGACGCCCGAGCCACCGGCGTGCGGCAGGGTCGATCGATCCGGCATCCAGGGCGTCGTACAGCACGCCGGTGTAGCGATCGACGGCAGGCATCGTCGATGCACTGTGCAGGGCGGCGTTCACGCCGACCTCGTCTACCTGACGGGCGCTGAGCTTCAGGACGCGCGCGGCCTCATCGGGGTCGGCGGAAAGGCCCACGAGCGCGGCCGTGACCCGCTCGCGCTGCGGTTGCAAGCCGGGCAGGGCCAGCCGTGCGAGGTCGAGCGGCCCCCCGGTTCCCCCCGGGCGCTTCGTCTCGGAGGGTGGCAGCAGCACGAGCATGATCAGATGACCTCACGAAAAGGCGAACGCCGCCCGGCGGACCGGGCGGCGTTCGAGGTGTCAGCGTTCAGGAGATGAGCGCCGCGTTGCCCGCGACGATCGTCAGCTCGTCACCCGACATCGAAAGGAAGCCGGATTCGGCGTTCGCGACGATCTTCGTCCCCGAGGTCTCGGTGATGCGCACCTGCCCCT
The DNA here is from genome assembly GCF_042271185.1 of Microbacterium sp. NPDC055910. Classification (NCBI taxonomy): domain Bacteria; kingdom Bacillati; phylum Actinomycetota; class Actinomycetes; order Micrococcales; family Microbacteriaceae; genus Microbacterium; species Microbacterium sp. NPDC055910. Next base: position 37,449 of record NZ_JBHJZS010000029.1, on the reverse strand, counting down.
CGGCGAGGATCGCGAGCACGGGCTCGTGACCGGGCATGAAGCCGATCTCGCCCAGCACGGTCTTGGCGACGACGATCGACGCCTCCCCCGACCAGACCTCCGCGTCCGCGGAGACGAGACTCACGTTGAGCGGCATGATCAGCCGTTCTCCTTCTGGATGCGTGCCCACTGCTCTTCGACGTCGGAGATGCCGCCGACGTTGAAGAACGCCTGCTCGGCGACGTGGTCGAAGTCACCCTTGACGATGGCGTCGAACGACTCGATCGTCTCCTTGATCGGAACCGTCGATCCCTCGACACCGGTGAACTTCTTGGCCATGTAGGTGTTCTGCGAGAGGAACTGCTGGATGCGGCGTGCACGCGACACGACGATCTTGTCCTCTTCGGAGAGCTCGTCGACACCGAGGATCGCGATGATCTCCTGCAGTTCCTTGTTCTTCTGGAGGATCTGCTTGACGGCGGTCGCCACACGGTAGTGGTCGTCACCGATGTAGCGCGGGTCCAGGATGCGGCTCGTCGAGGACAGCGGGTCGACGGCGGGGTACAGACCCTTCGACGCGATCTCACGCGAGAGCTCGGTCGTGGCGTCGAGGTGCGCGAACGTCGTCGCCGGTGCCGGGTCGGTGTAGTCGTCGGCGGGGACGTAGATGGCCTGCAGCGAGGTGATCGAGTGACCGCGCGTCGAGGTGATGCGCTCCTGGAGCACACCCATCTCGTCGGCGAGGTTCGGCTGGTAACCCACGGCCGACGGCATACGGCCGAGCAGCGTCGAGACCTCGGAACCGGCCTGCGTGAAGCGGAAGATGTTGTCGATGAACAACAGCACGTCCTGCTTCTGCACGTCGCGGAAGTACTCCGCCATCGTCAGCGCCGACAGGGCGACGCGCAGACGCGTTCCCGGCGGCTCGTCCATCTGGCCGAAGACGAGGGCGGTCTTGTCGAAGACGCCGGCTTCGTCCATCTCGGCGATGAGGTCGTTGCCCTCACGCGTGCGCTCGCCGACACCGGCGAACACCGAGACGCCACCGTGGTCCTGCGCGACGCGCTGGATCATCTCCTGGATGAGGACGGTCTTGCCGACGCCGGCACCGCCGAAGAGGCCGATCTTTCCACCCTGCACGTACGGGGTGAGCAGGTCGATGACCTTGATGCCGGTCTCGAACATCTGCGTCTTCGACTCGAGCTGGTCGAAGTTCGGCGCCTTGCGGTGGATGGGCCAGCGCTCGGTGATCTCGATCTTCTCGCCGGGCTCGGCGTTGAGGATGTCACCCGTGACGTTGAAGACCTTGCCCTTGGTGACGTCGCCGACCGGAACAGTGATCTGCTCGCCGGTGTTGCGCACCTCCTGGCCGCGGACGATGCCGTCCGTGGGCTTGAGGGCGATCGCCCGGACGAGGTCGTCACCGAGGTGCTGAGCGACCTCGAGCGTGATCTCGTTGGACTCGCCGTCGATGACGATCGTCGTCTTCAGCGCGTTGTAGATGTCGGGGATCGCATCGTGCGGGAACTCGATGTCGACGACCGGGCCGGTGACCCGCGCGACGCGGCCGACGACGGAGGTGTCCGTCTTTTCAGCGGTGAGGCTCATGGCTTCTTCTCTTTCGTGGGATCTATTTGCCGGACGAGAGCGCGTCGGCGCCGCCGACGATCTCGGCGATCTGCTGCGTGATCTCGGCCTGGCGTGCGTTGTTGCGCAGGCGCGTGTAGTCGGTGATGAGCTTGTCGGCGTTGTCGCTCGCAGACTTCATCGCCTTCTGCGTCGCGGCGTGCTTGGCCGCCGACGACTGCAGGAGGGCGTTGAACACGCGGCTCTGGATGTACACCGGCAGGAGGGCATCGAGCACGACGGATGCGTCAGGCTCGAACTCGTACAGCGGGTACACCTGCGCCGACGTCTCTTCTTCGGCTTCGACGACCTCGAGCGGCAGCAGGCGAACCTGCTCCGGCGTCTGGGTCATCATGCTGACGAACCGGTTGTAGACGAGGTGGATCTCGTCGACTCCGCCGTCCTGCCCGCTGCGGTCGTACGAGTCCAGCAGCACGGCTGCGATCTCTTCGGCCGTCGAGAAGTGCGGCGTGTCGGTGTCGCCCGTCCATTCGGCGGCAGCATCCATCCGACGGAACTGGAAGTATCCGACGGCCTTGCGGCCCACCAGGTAGAACACCGGCTCCTTGCCCTGCTGACGCAGGAGCTCGGCCAGCTCGAGACCCTCTCGGAGGATCTGCGAGTTGAAGGCGCCCGCCAGGCCGCGGTCCGACGTGAAGATCACGACGGCGGAGCGACGGATCGTCTCGCGTTCGACGGTCAGCGGGTGGTCGATGTTGGAGTGTGTCGCCACGGCGGAGACGGCCCGTGTCACGGCCCTCGCGAAGGGCGACGACGCGCGAACACGCGCCATCGCCTTCTGGATACGCGAAGCCGCGATGAGTTCCATCGCCTTCGTGATCTTCTTGGTCGTCTGAGCAGAACTGATCTTCTGCTTGTAGACCCGCAGTTGTGCGCCCATGGTTCCTGTCCAGCCCGCGGTTAGCGGCGGCCCTTGACGATCTTCTCCTGGTTCACGTCGTCCGCCGCAGCGGCCGCGACCTCTTCGTGTCCCGGCTTGCCGATCGCCTGGCCCTTGCCCGCCCGGAACTCGAGGATGAACTCATCGGTCTTCTTGTCGAGCTCGGCGACGGTCGCGTCATCGAGGACGTTGGTCTCGCGGAGCGTGTCGAGGATCGACGTGTTCCGGCGCAGGTAGTCCAGCAGCTCGCGCTCGAAGGACAGCACGTCTTCGACCTCGAGCGTGTCGAGCTTGCCGTTCGTGCCGGCCCAGATCGAGACGACCTGCTCCTCGACGGGGTACGGCGAGTACTGCGGCTGCTTGAGCAGCTCGGTCAGTCGCGCACCGCGCGCCAGCTGACGACGGGATGCCGCATCCAAGTCGCTCGCGAACATCGCGAACGCCTCGAGAGAGCGGTACTGCGCCAGTTCGAGCTTGAGCGTTCCCGACACCTTCTTGATCGACTTGACCTGAGCGTCACCGCCGACTCGCGAGACCGAGATGCCGACGTCGACAGCGGGACGCTGGTTGGCGTTGAACAGGTCGGACTGCAGGAAGATCTGGCCGTCGGTGATCGAGATCACGTTGGTCGGGATGTAGGCCGAGACGTCGTTGGCCTTCGTCTCGATGATGGGCAGACCCGTCATCGAACCGGCACCCAGCTCGTCGGAGAGCTTCGCGCAACGCTCGAGCAGACGCGAGTGCAGGTAGAAGACGTCACCCGGGTAGGCCTCACGGCCCGGCGGGCGGCGCAGCAGCAGCGACACGGCGCGGTAGGCCTCGGCCTGCTTCGACAGGTCGTCGAAGATGATCAGGACGTGCTTGCCGTCGTACATCCAGTGCTGGCCGATGGCCGAGCCGGTGTACGGAGCGAGGTACTTGAAGCCGGCGGGGTCGGATGCGGGAGCGGCGACGATCGTCGTGTACTCCATCGCGCCGGCGTCTTCGAGCGCGCCCTTGACGGAGGCGATCGTCGAGCCCTTCTGACCGATCGCGACGTAGATGCAGCGCACCTGCTTCGACGGGTCGCCCGAGGCCCAGTTGGCCTTCTGGTTGATGATCGTGTCGATCGCCAGGGCCGTCTTGCCGGTCTGGCGGTCACCGATGATGAGCTGACGCTGACCGCGGCCGACGGGGATCATGGCGTCGATCGCCTTGATGCCGGTCTGGAGGGGCTCGTGCACGCTCTTGCGCTGCATGACGCCGGGCGCCTGCAGCTCGAGCGCGCGACGGCCGTCGACGGGCGAAATCTCGCCGAGACCGTCGATCGGGTTGCCGAGCGGGTCGACGACGCGGCCGAGGAAGCCGTCGCCGACGGCGACCGACAGGACCTCGCCGGAGCGCGTGACCTGCTGGCCGGCTTCGATGCCGGAGAACTCGCCGAGCACGACGACACCGATCTCGTGCTCGTCGAGGTTCTGTGCGAGGCCCAGCGTGCCGTTCGCGAAGGTCACGAGCTCGTTCGCCATGACGCCGGGCAGGCCCTCGACGTGCGCGATGCCGTCGGCGGCGTCGATGACGGTGCCGACCTCGGTCGCCGCGGCCCCGGTGGGCTCGTACGCGGCGACGAAATCCTTCAGCGCGTCACGGATGACGTCGGGGCTGATTGACAGTTCTGCCATTGTCTTCCCTTTGTTTTCACTACGGTGTGGGGCGTCGGCCCCGAAGTCTCCGCCGGTTCGGCTGAACCGGCGGGAAGTCTGTACTACCCCGCGAGCCGCTGCCGCAGGTCGGCCAGCCGTGACGACACGCTCGCGTCGATCACATCGTCGGCGATCTGCACGCGCAGGCCGCCGACCACCGAAGGGTCGACGACGGTGTTGAGCGCCACGGCCGCACCGTAGCGCTGCGCGAGCAGCGAGGCGAGGCGGGTGGACTGCGTCTCGCTCAGCGGTACGGCCGTGACGACCGTCGCGACCTTGCGGCCCCGCTGATCGGCGACGAGGCGTTCCGCGCGGGCGAGCATCTGACGCACACGCCGCTCACGCGGCTGCTGCACGAGCGAGGACACGATGAGCGTCGTCGCCGGGTGCGCGCGCGAGCCGAGGAGCTTCTCGATGAGAGCGCCCTTCGCCGACGCGTCGCCCAGGCGGCTGCCCAGAGCGAGCTCGAGTTCGGGGTTCTCGGCGACCGTGCGGGAGAACCGGAACAGCTCCCCCTCGACGTCGGCACCGGCTGTCGCCAGCGCCGTGACGCGGACGGCGAGCTCCTCGATGCCGTCGATGAGATCCGACGCCGAGGACCACCGCTGATCGACCGCGCTGGTCAGCAGCGAGAGCGTCGTCGCCGACAGCGCCGATGCGAAGACATCGGTGACGACCTTGCGCCGTGCAGCGGGCGCTGCGGCGGAGTCGGCGAGCGCGCCGCTCAGCTGCGACGAGTCGCCGACGGCCCGCGCCGCGGCGAACAGCTCGCGGGCGACGTCGAGATCGACTCCCGACGCGGCGTCGAGCGCCGCCGTCGTCGCCGCGAGGGCCTGAGTGGTCGCGCTGCCCATTACGCCTTTGCTCCTTCGGACGCCTCGAGGTCGGCGAGGAAGCGGTCCACGACCGCCTGTGCCTTCGCGTCGTCCGAGAGCGTTTCGCCGATGACTCCGCCGGCGAGGTCGAGGGCGAGCGTGCCCACCTCGCTGCGCAGCGACACCAGGGTGCTCTGACGCTCGGCTTCGATCTGCGCGTGCGCGGACGCGGTCACGCGGGCCGCCTCGGCGGTTGCGCTCTCCTTCGCCTCGCTGACGATCTTCTTGCCATCTTCACGCGCGGCGTCGCGGATCTCTCCGGCTTCCTTGCGGGCGTCGGCGAGCTGCGCCGTGTACTCGGCCAGCGCGGCCTCGGCCTTGCGCTGTGCCTCGTCGGCCTTGGCGATGTTGCCTTCGATCGCAACGGCACGCTGGTCGAGCATCGTCTTCATCTTGGGAAGGGCGACCTTCCAGAAGACGAAGAGGATGACGACGAAGCAAACCGCTGACCAGATGATGTCGTACCACGCGGGGATGAGCGGGTTGTACTCGCCCTCTTCCGCGGCGTACGTGACAAGAGCGTTCAGCATCCTGTCTCCTTAAGACTGGTGGGAGGGATCAGTAGCCGAAGATGAAGGCGGTGGCGATGCCGATGAAGGCGAGTGCCTCGGTGAAGGCGATACCGATCCACATGAGGACCTGCAGGCGGCCGGCCAGCTCGGGCTGACGGGCGACGCCCTCGATCGTCTTGCCGACGACGATGCCCACGCCGATGGCGGGACCGATGGCGGCGAGGCCGTAGCCGACGGTTGCGATCGAACCGGAGACCTGGGCGAGAACCGTAGTTGCGTCCACGGGGGTGTTTCCTTTCGGTTGGGTGGGTAGGCGCGAGCCTGCCCGCTCAGTGCTCTTCAGCCACCGCGAGCTGGATGTAGACCGCGGTGAGGATGGCGAAGACGTATGCCTGGAGGAAGGCGACCAGCAGCTCGAATGCTGTGAAGGCGAAGCCGAAGGCGAGGGAGCCTGCAGCCAGCGCCGACCACCACCCGCCGAGGTCCAGGAGGAAGAAGTGGGTCGCTGCGAAGAACAGGACCAGCATGAGGTGACCGACCATGAGGTTCATGAGCAGTCGGAGGGTCAGCGTCACGGGCCGGATGATGAACGTCGAGATGAACTCGAGCGGCGTGACGATGATGTAGAGAACCGGCGGAACGCCCGAGGGGAACAGCGCGTTCTTGAAGAAGTTCTTCGGGCTCTTCTTGACACCCGCGTAGATGAACGTGAAGTAGCTCACCAGCGCGAGCAGCAGCGGCACCGCGATGATGCCCGTGCCGGGCATGTTCAGGAACGGGATGACCCCGGTCAGGTTCATGAACAGGATCATGAAGAACATGGTCGTGAGGATGGGCAGGAACCGCTGGCCGTCCTTCTTGCCCAGGAGGTCTTCGGCGATGTTGACGCGGACGAAGTCCAGGCCCATCTCGACGAGGCTCTGGAAACGGCCGGGCACGAGCTTCATGCGCCGGGTGCCGATCCAGAAGACCAGCACGACGGCGATGGTCGCGATGATCTGGACCATGTGGATCCGGTTGAACTCGAACCCACCGATCGTGAAGATCGCTTCGGGGAAGAATTCCGTGATCGAGGGTCCGTGGAACTCGGGTCCCTCGTCCACGGTGGCGTGGGCGATCAGGGTCGCAGCTTGAGTAATCAGCGCGGGCTCCAGCTTCGGGGCACCGGTCTAGGACCGTTGCGACGATGGTCGGTGAGCGTCACTCCGCAAGCACTCGGAAACCGAGCGGGCGGGCGCGGGATCCAGCCTATCAAACCTTGGAGCCACCTGAATCCGCATCCGGTCCCTTGTTCTCGTCGAGCACCGGTGCGGAATGAGGCGCAGCATCCGGATCAGACGTCGGCAGCGTCACGTCGCTCACGTGCGGGATGCGCATGCGCAGCATGACGACGACGTCGATCGCGAGGGCGGCCAGCACGCTCACGACGACGGCGACGAAGAAGATCGTGGGATGCATCCACGGTTGGTCGCGGAGAACGAGCAGCAGGACGATGAACACGATGAACTTGAGGATCCAGCCGCCCATCACGATGCCGAAGAAGAGCGGCACGTAGATCGGATCGCCGTACCACCGGTTGGCGATCAGGATGCTCGTGCCCGTGATGGCGAGGAAGATCGCCGCCAGGAGGACACCCGCCAGTGCACTCCACAGTCCGTCGGTGCCGGCGATGAGGAAGCCGAGGACCGCGCCGACGACGGCGAGGACCGCCGTCACGACGGCGGACCACAGCAGGGTGGTGCGCAGGATCGGGGTGCTCGAAACCGGGCTGGTGCTCATCGGGCGTTCTCCTGGGGTCTGGCGGCGACCGGCGAGCGCCGGCGCGAGGGAAGGAAGGTCAGCACGAGGCACACCGCGACGCCGACGACGCCGAAGGCGACCCCGAACAGGTAGTCCCCCGGCCAATCGGACTGAGTGCCGATGTACATCAGCAGGAAGCCGAGGCTCACGACGGCCGTCCACGCGTAGAAGATCAGCACGGCGTCGCGATCGGTGTGGCCCATGTCGAGCATGCGGTGGTGCAGGTGCTTGCGATCGGGAGAGAACGGCGACTTGCCCTTGCTGACGCGACGGATGACGGCCAACCCGAAATCCAGCAGCGGCAGCAGCACGACCACGATCGGCAGCAGGATCGGGATGAAGGCACCCAGCAGCTGCGACCGGCCGAACTCGTCGGGGTCGAGCATGGACGGCTCGAGCTGTCCCGTGATCGCGATCGCCGACGTCGCCATGAGCAGCCCGAGCAGGAGGGCACCCGAATCGCCCATGAACAGCTTCGCGGGGCTCCAGTTCATGGGCAGGAATCCGATGCAGACGCCGATCAGGACCGCGGCGATGAACGAGGCGAGGTTGAAGTAGGTGCTGGCGCCGGTGTCGCGGGCGAACAGGTACGAGTACGCGAAGAACACGACGTTGGCGATGAGGCAGACACCGGCGACGAGACCGTCGAGACCATCGATGAAGTTGACGGCGTTCATCACGACGACGATCGCGAAGACCGTGAGGGTGAAGCTCATCCAGCCCGACCACACCGTCATGCCGCCGATCGGCAGGGCGTAGATCTGCAGTCCACCGAACCACGCGATGCAGCCGGCCGCGAGGAACTGCGCCCCGAGCTTGATCATCCAGTCGAGGTCCCAGAGGTCATCGGCGACGCCGACGACGACGATGAGCAGGGTCGCCGCGAGGATCGCCCAGATGCGCTCGGGCGCCGCCCACACGAGCTCGAAGAAGGGGTTCTGGGCTGAGACGAGGAAGGCCGCCGTCACCCCGAGGAACATCGCGATGCCGCCGAGCCGCGGCGTCGGCTGCTTGTGCACGTCGCGTTCGCGGATCCCCGGATACAGCTTGTACTTCAGGCTCAGCCGCCACACACCCCACGAGAGCGCGAAGGTGAGCGCCGCGGTGAGGATGATCGTGAAGATGTATTGCTTCACGCGCCCTCGCCGTCGCCGTGCTCCTCGGGGTCGGGTTCGAGGAGATCGCCGATGACGGCACGCAGGCGCGCGCGGTCGACGGCGCCGTCGCGCAGGACCCGCACGAGAGGCCGGGTTCCGCCGACGAAGCTCGTCGCGTCGATGATCGTCGACGCGATCCCCGTCGCGGACGGTCCGCCGTCGAGGTAGACGTCGACCGCATCGCCCAGCATCTGCTGCGCCTGGTGGATCATCACGGCCGCCGACTCGCCCGTGCGGTTCGCGCTCGAGACGGCGAGTGGGCCGGTCTCGGCGAGGAGCTCGAGGGCGATGCGGTGGTCGGGCATCCGGACCGCGACGGTGCCGTGGGTCTCACCGAGATCCCACGTGAGCGACGGCTGGGCCGGCATGACGATCGTGAGACCGCCCGGCCAGAACTCCTCGACGAGCCGCTCCACGGGCTCGGGCACGTCGGCGACGAGCGCCCGCAGCGTGTCGATGCCCGGCACGAGCACGGGCGGCGGCGACTGACGGCCCCTCCCCTTGGCGTCGAGCAGCCGCTGCACGGCGGCGGCCGAGAACGCGTCGGCACCGACGCCGTACACGGTGTCGGTGGGCAGGACGATGAGCCCGCCGCGTGCCACGGCGCGTCGCGCCTCGCGCATGCCGGGGAGCAGCTGCGACTCGTCGCGGCAGTCGAAGAGGGAGGACATGACCCGGACAGTCTAATCAGCGCGGGCCGGTGTTCCCCTGTGGCTCAGGGCCGCACGGCCGTCGTCGCGCGATCGCGCATCGTCAGATCGGGGTGGGTCGCCGTGGAGCGCCATCCGTCGGCGGCGAGCAGCTGCCGGATCGGCGCGCCCTGCCATTCCCCGTGCTCGATGACGATCATGCCGCCCGGGTGCGCGAGGCGCAGGCCCACACGACTGAGCACCCGCACGACGTCGAGGCCGTCCGCACCCCCGTAGAGCGCGGCCGGTGGGTCGTACATCCGCACTTCGGGATCCCGTGGGATCGCGGCATCCGGCACGTAGGGAGGATTGGATGCCACGACCGAGACGGACCCGTCGAGCTCGGGGAACGCCTCGGCGAGGTCGACGAAGGTCAGGCGCGCGTTGTCGGCGCCGACATCCTCGAAGTTCCGTGTCGTCCAGCCGAACGCGTCGGCGGAGTTCTCGGCCGCGTGCACCAGGGCGTGCGGCACTTCGGTCGCCATCGCGAGGGCGATGGCTCCGCTGCCCGTTCCGAGATCGACCGCGATCGGAGCGGGGGATGCCGCGGCGCGCAGCGCGTCGATCGCGAGCTGCGCGACGATCTCGGTCTCGGGGCGCGGCACGAAAACACCCGGGCCCACCTTCAGCTCGAGGTGGCGGAAGGGCGCCGTGCCGGTCAGGTGCTGGAGCGGCTCCCTCGTCGCGCGTCGAGCGATGAGCGCGTCGTAGCGCGCAGCATCCGTCGGTGAGATCTCGTCGCCGCGCACGAGCGCGGCCTGCACGCTTCCGCGGTTCGTGCCCAGCACGTGCGCCGCGAGCAGTTCGGCGTCGACGACGGGCTCGGCGACGCCGGCCTGCGCGAGGGACTCGACACCGCGACGGACGACGGCGGAGAGCGCGGAAGGTGTGTCCATGAGCTGACCAGCCTATCCGCGGCGTGGCGTCATACTCGGCCCGGGTGCCCCGCGCTCCTCTAGGCTGGATGACGGTCACGATCCTCCCCGAAAGGCCCGACATGCCCGGTATTCATTCCGACATCACGACTGCGTTCGGCAACACCCCGCTGGTTCGCCTCAATCGGGTCACCGACGGCGCTGTGGCCGAGGTGTACGCCAAGCTCGAGTTCTTCAACCCCGCATCGAGCGTCAAAGACCGCCTCGGCATCGCGCTCATCGACGCCGCTGAGGCTTCGGGCGAGCTGACGCCCGGCGGCACGATCGTCGAGTCCACGAGCGGCAACACCGGTATCGCGCTCGCGATGGTCGGCGCGGCGCGCGGCTACCGCGTCATCCTCACGATGCCGGCGTCGATGTCGAAGGAGCGCCGCGTGCTGCTGAAGGCCTTCGGTGCGGAGCTCGTGCTGACCGACCCGACCAAGGGCATGGCTCTCGCGGTCGACGAGGCCAAGCGCATCGTCGAAGAGACGCCCGGTGCCGTGTGGGTGCGCCAGTTCGAGAACGAGGCGAACCCCGCGATCCACCGCGCGACGACCGCCGAGGAGATCTGGCGCGACACCGACGGCGAGGTCGACGTGTTCGTCGCCGGCATCGGCACGGGCGGCACGGTCACCGGCGTCGGTCAGGTGCTCAAGGAGCGCAAGCCCGGCGTGCAGATCGTGGCCGTCGAGCCGAAGGACTCCCCCATCCTCACCGAGGGTCACCCCGGCCCCCACAAGATCCAGGGCATTGGTCCGAACTTCGTCCCGGCCATCCTCGACCGCGACGTCCTCGACGAGGTCATCGCCGTCGAGTTCGAGCCGTCGCTCGCGCTCGCGCGCGACCTCGCGGCGAAGGAAGGACTGCTCGTGGGCATGTCCTCGGGTGCCGCCGTCTGGGCCGCACTCGAGGTGGCCAAGCGTCCCGAGAACGCCGGCAAGAAGATCGTCGTCGTCCTGCCCGACACGGGCGAGCGCTACCTCACGACGGCGCTGTTCGAAGACCTGCGCGAGGACTGACGTGGGGCCTGTGGCTCGCATCCGCGAGGACATCGCCGCGGCACGGCTGCGTGATCCCGCGGCGCGGGGCGGCCTCGAGATCGCGGTGCTGTACTCGGGCCTGCACGCCGTCTGGGCCTACCGGGTGTGGCACGCGCTCTGGCGGCGCGGTCTGCGTTTCCTCCCGCGCGCCGGCTCGCAGCTGACCCGCTGGCTCACCGGCATCGAGATCCACCCCGGCGCGGTCATCGGACGCCGGTTCTTCATCGACCACGGCATGGGCGTCGTGATCGGCGAGACCGCCGAGGTGGGCGACGACGTCATGCTGTACCACAGCGTGACGCTCGGCGGCCGTCAGCGCGAAGGCGGCAAGCGCCACCCCACGCTCGAAGACGGCGTCGCTGTCGGCGCGGGGGCGAAGATCCTCGGCCCCATCACGATCGGCGCGCACTCCGTCGTGGGCGCCAACGCCGTCGTCACGAAGGACGCGCCGCCCGACAGCGTTCTGGTCGGTGTGCCGGCCAAGCCGCGTACCCGCCGCGCCGGCGAGGAGACCCGCTCGATCCTGATGGCGCCCGAGTACTCGATCTGACCTGCGCTGACCTCGGCGCACGTGCGCCGCTTCGCCCGTCGACGTGCGCGCGCTGCGGCGCCTCCATCGTTGACTTGCGCGCTCTGCGGCGCCTCCATCGGTTGACTTGCGTCCTCTGCGGCGACACGACGGCGTGTCGCACGCACGAGGCGCAAGTCGAAGACGCTGCTTCGCCCCTCGATGTGCGCGCGCTGCGGCGCCCCCATCGGTTCACTTGCGCGCTTTGCGGCGCCGTCCTCGGTTGGACGTGCGCCCACTGCGGCGCCTCCATCGTTGACTTGCGTCCTCTGCGGCGACACGACGGCGTGTCGCACGCACGAGGCGCAAGTCGACGATCGGGAGCGGGCGTGTGCGCGGATCACGGGGCAGGCCTTCGCCGGCCGCGAGCGCGGGGCGCGGCATCCACCTCGCTGCGCGCCGTGACCGAAGCGGGCAGCGCGCTGCGACCTCGAGCGGTGGTGACGGCCTACTCGCCCTTTCCGCGCCTGGCGTCGAGCTTCCTCTTGATGAAGATCGCGGGCAGGAGCCACGTCGCGAGTGCAGTGAACAGCCACACGATGACGGGCGCGAGAAGCCAGGTCCACCACGGCGCGCCGATCGTCAATCCCGCGCCCGGGATGAGCACGACGACGAGCAGCGCGACGAACGTCGAGACGATGCCGATGCCGCCGAGCAGGGCCGGCGCGTTGCGCTGCGCGACGCGCGCGAGCCACGGCGCGAGCACGCTCTGCAACACCGCGAAGATGACGATCGCGAGGAGGAAGCCCCACCAGCTGCGCCACTCGATATGGAAGCCCGGGAGGATGAGGCTGGCCGCGATGAGGCCGACAGCAGCGGATGCCAGGAAGATACCCGCGCGGATGAGAAACATGATCACGCCCCCGAACCTAGCGCCACTGCCGTCCGTGCGTGGTGCCGATGATGCCCCGCCCCACTCACCGACTTGCGCCCTGTGCGGCGACACACCGGCGCGCCTCGCGCACAGGGCGCAAGTCAGCACCCGGGGCGAGAACGAACGGGGGGGACGCGGTGGTCAGCGAGCGGCACGGAGAGCGGCGCGCACGCGCGCGACGAAGCCCGCCGGGTCGGCGAACAGCTGCGCTCGAGTGACCCGGATGACGCGCCACCCAGCGCGGACGACATCGTCGTGCTTCTCGATGTCGCGCTGCCACTGCGCGGCGTCGGTCCGGTGATGGTCGCCCTCGTACTCGATCGCGATCTTCGCCGCCGGGTACGCGGCATCCACACAACCGAGGAAGCGTCGGTGGTCGTCGTACACGTCATGGTCCAGAACGGGCTCGGGCAGACCGCCGTCGACGATCGTCAGCCGCATCCACGTCTCCATGCGCGATGATGCGCCTTCGCGCACCCGATCGAGCGCGGCTCTCAGCGCGACCACTCCCCTCCGTCGCGACGGGATCGATGCCGCGAGCATGGCGCGTGAGGCGAGGGCCGGAGCGAGGACCCGCGATGTCGGGCCCGGCAACCGATCGATGCGTACGATCGCGTCCGCAGCGGCGACCAGATCATACGGATGCCGCAGCACGGCGCCGAGCAGAGCCCACGTCGTCGCCGGCGCAGTAAGCGCGAGACCGTGATCGGGATGTGTGCGTCGCACGACTCCGCGCGGATGGAGCTGATGACCGCGCACACCGTTCGCGCAGTGAGCTCGCCGCGGGGCGAGCACGGAGACGTCGATGTCGGCATCGGGCAGCTGCGGGAGCGGGATGCCCCACAGCACGGCCGCTGTCGTGTGCGAGAAGAAGTCATGCGTCGACATGAGCGGCACGAACCGCTGCGCCGCCCGCGTGATCTGCTGGCGCCTCGCCGCCGCCGGGTGCGCGTCATCCGTCGTCACGTCCTTGAGGGCGCGCACCCCGCGGAACGGGCGGTCGAAAAAGGGGTCGTCGACGTCGGTTCGCGTGAAGCCGTTGCGAAGGGCATCGCCGACGCGGAACGGCTCGAGGGGGTCGAATGCTTCAGAGGGGTCGCCGTGCAGTTCCACCCGCCGAAGATGTCACATTCGCCGTCATGCCCCGCGACGTTCTCCACACCCCGCCGCCCCACCCGTCCACTTGCGCCTTATGTGGGCGACGCGCCGGCGTGTCGTGCACATAGGACGCAAGTCAACAACGGGGCGCGGCGGAGCTCGTGACGGCGAACGGCGCGGATGCTGCCGCGACAGAAGCGTCGCGGGCATGCAGCAACGCGCCGGGCGTGTCATCGGCAAAAGGCGCAAGTTAACAACGGGGCGCGGGTCCGGCGCCCCGGGACCCGCGCCCCGTACCCGCCCCCACCCAACCCGTCCACTTGCGCCCTATGCAGCAACACGCGGGCGTGTCGCGCGCACAGGGCGCAAGTCGACAACGGGGTGGCACCAATCGGCGACGCCGAGCGGCGCGGGAGCGGCGCGGGAGCGGCGGCGGCGGCGGCGGCGAACGCGATCAGTCGGCGGCGAGGGCCGCGAGGCGCGCCTCTTCGTCGGCCTGGACGGCCGACTCCACGATCGGGCCGAGGGCGCCGTCCATGACCTGGTCGAGGTTGTAGGCCTTGTACCCCGTGCGGTGATCCGCGATGCGGTTCTCGGGGAAGTTGTACGTGCGGATGCGCTCCGACCGATCCATGCCGCGGATCTGCGATCGACGGGCATCGGATGCCGCGGCATCGAGCTCTTCCTGCTGCCTGGCCAGCAGCCGGGCCCGAAGCACCCGCATCCCCGCTTCGCGGTTCTGCAGCTGCGACTTCTCATTCTGCATCGACACGACGATGCCGGTGGGCACGTGCGTGATGCGCACGGCGGAGTCGGTCGTGTTGACCGACTGCCCGCCCGGACCCGATGAGCGGTACACGTCGATCTTCAGGTCGTTGGGGTCGATGTGGATCTCTTCGGGCTCGTCGACCTCGGGAAAGACGAGCACGCCCGTCGTCGAGGTGTGGATGCGCCCCTGCGACTCCGTCGCGGGCACCCGCTGCACGCGGTGCACACCGCCCTCGTACTTCAGGTGCGCCCACACACCCTGCGACGGATCCGAAGACGAGCCCTTGATGGCGACCTGCACGTCCTTGTAGCCGCCCAGGTCGGACTCGTTGCGCTCGAGAAGCTCGGTCTTCCAACCCATCGAGGCGGCGTACTGCACGTACATGCGCAGCAGATCGGCCGCGAACAGCGCCGACTCGGCACCGCCCTCGCCCTGCTTGATCTCCATGATGACGTCCCGCGCATCGTCGGGATCGCGCGGGATTAGCAGCCGCCGCAGGCGCTCCTGCGCCTGGGCGAGATGCTCCTCGAGCGCGGGCACCTCTTCGGCGAACGCGTCGTCTTCCTTCGCGAGTTCGCGCGCGGCATCCAGATCATCGGATGCCGCGACCCAGTCCTCGTACGCCTTCACGATGCGCGACAACTCGGCGTAGCGCCGGTTGACCCGCTTCGCCCGGGCGGGGTCGGCGTGCACGGCCGGGTCGGAGAGCTCCTCCTGGACGGCACGGTGCTCTTCGATCAGGCCCTTGACCGACTCGAACATCTCCACCCTTCGACAGGCTCAGGGAACACGACAAGCTCAGGGAACACGACAAGCTCAGGGAACACGACAGGCTCAAGGAACACGCCACGCTCTGGAAACACGACTAGCTCAGAGAACACGACACGCTCTCGAAACACGCCACGCTCAGGGAACACGACAGCCTCAGAGAACAGGATCGGCTCAGCGGATGCTGTTGTCGTGCGCGCCGCTGCCGTGTGCATCGCGCGCGGGAGCCGGGATCGACTTCTGCATCTGCACGAGGAACTCGACGTTGGACTGCGTCTCCTTGAGCTTGCCCAGCACGACCTCGAGGGCCTGCTGCGTGTCCAGGCCCGCGAGGGCGCGACGCAGCTTCCACGTGATCTTGACCTCATCGGGCGAGAGCAGCATCTCTTCGCGGCGCGTGGACGATGCATTGACGTCGACGGCCGGGAAGATCCGCTTGTCGGCCAGGTGACGCGACAGTCGCAGCTCGCTGTTGCCGGTGCCCTTGAACTCCTCGAAGATGACCTCGTCCATCTTGGACCCGGTCTCGACGAGCGCCGTCGCGAGGATCGTGAGCGATCCGCCGTTCTCGATGTTCCGAGCGGCTCCGAAGAAGCGCTTGGGCGGGTAGAGCGCCGACGCGTCGACGCCACCGGACAGCACGCGGCCCGAGGTCGGCGCCGAGATGTTGTAGGCACGGCCGAGGCGCGTGATCGAGTCGAGCAGCACGACCACGTCGCGACCGAGTTCGACGAGGCGCTTCGCCCGCTCGATGGCGAGCTCGGCGACCGTCGTGTGGTCCTCGGCGGGACGATCGAAGGTCGAGGCGATGACCTCGCCCTTCACCGTGCGCTGCATGTCGGTGACCTCTTCGGGGCGCTCGTCGACGAGCACGACCATGAGGTGGACCTCGGGGTTGTTCGTCGCGATGGCGTTGGCGATCTGCTGCAGCACGATCGTCTTGCCGGCCTTGGGCGGCGCGACGATCAGGCCGCGCTGTCCCTTGCCGACGGGTGCGACGAGGTCGATGATGCGCTGCGTGAGCTTCTCGGGCGCCGTCTCGAGGCGCAGGCGCTCCTGCGGGTAGAGCGGGGTGAGCTTGCCGAACTCGACGCGCGTCGCGGCGTCGTCGACCGAGAGGCCGTTGATCGAGTCGACCTTGACGAGCGCGTTGTACTTCTGGCGGCTGGACTGCTCGCCCTCGCGCGGCTGCTTGATCGAGCCGACGACGGCGTCGCCCTTACGCATGTTGTACTTCTTGACCTGCCCCAGCGACACGTAGACGTCGCTCGGGCCGGGCAGGTAGCCCGAGGTGCGCACGAAGGCGTAGTTGTCGAGCACGTCGAGGACACCGGCGATCGGGATCAGGACGTCGTCCTCGCCGATCTCGGTCTCGAACTCGTCGCCCTGACCGCTGGTCTGCCCGCGGCGCTTGTTGCGCTGACGGTTGCGTCCGCCGCCCTTGTCGCCGTCGTCATCGGAATCGGATGCCTCGGCCTGAGGCTGCGGCGCGTTCTGGGCCTGCTGGTCCTTGCCGCCGCCTTGACCGTTGCCACTGCCGTTGCGGTTGCGACTGCGGCTGCGGCTGCGGCTGCGACCGCGCCCCGTGCCCTCGTTCTGCTGGTCGCCGTCGTCGCTCTTGTCGGCGTCGGCGTCGGCCTTCTCCCCCGCGGAAGCATCCTTCCCTGCAGAAGCGTCCTTCCCCGCGGAAGCATTCTTCCCGGCGGACGCGTCCTTCCTCGCGGAAGCGCCCCTCCCCGCGGAGGCGTCCTTCGCAGCCGAGGCGGTGTCCTTCTCTGCGGAGGCGTCATGGTCGGCGGCGGTCGCTTCGGTCGCCGTTGCCTCGCCGTCGACATCGGCCTTGCCGGACGTCGGCGCGTCTGCGGCAGGTGCGACGTCGTCCTTGACCGAGTCGGCGTCGGCCTGGTCGGCCGCGGCCTTCTCCGCCGCGGCCTTCTCGGCGTCGGCCTTCGTCGCGCGCGATCGGCGCGGGGCGCGTTTGGCGGGCGTCTTCGCTGCGGGCGCTTCTTCCGCGGCGGGGGCTTGCGCAGCCTCCGTCGCTGCCGGAGCCTCGGCGGCGGGCGCCGCGGCATCGTCGGTCGCGGGCGCAGCGTCGGCCGCGAGGGCCTCGGCGACGGGCGGCACGTCGCTGCTCTTGGCGCGGCGCGGGGCGCGCTTGCGGACGGGCTTGGTCACCGGCGCGGTGTCGGCCGCGGGTGAATCCTCTCCCGCCTCGGCGATCGCCTCGACCGGGGCGGAGACGTCGCTCGCGGCGGCGGGCGGCGCCGCGTCGACGACGGGGGCGCGCTGGGCTTCAGCCGCGACGACCTCTTCGGTCGTGGCGGCGGGCTCTGCGGCGGACTGGGCCGCCGTGACGTCCGGCGTCTGCTCGGGCGCATCCGTGCGCTCGTCGGCCTGGGCGTCGGTGTGGATCTCGGAGATGGACTCCACGAGTTCTCCCTTGTGAATACGAATGGATGTGCACGATCGCGCGCCGACACATACGGCAAGTTGCCGTTCCGTGTCGTCCTCAGCGGACTCATGTGCGGTTCCTGACGGAACCGCTCGAGACGAACTCAGAGACCGATCACGGAAGGCGTGCGGTGGTTTCGCAGAATGCGACGGAGGCCAGATTCACGTTTGCGTGGAGTCCTCCGCGTGCTCCCTCACTGTACCACCCTTGACGTCGACGGCGAGCATGAGGGCCTCCCAGGGAGTGTCGCTCGACTGCGCCGCGAGGGCGGCCGCGTCCAGGCGCGCACCGGGGCCGTCGGCGAGCACGAGCACGCTAGGGCCGGCTCCCGAGACGACGGCGGCGTACCCTGCGTCGCGCAGTCGCCGCACGAGCCGGTCCGTCTCGGGCATGGCCTGGGCGCGGTAGTTCTGGTGCAGCCGATCGGCGGTCGCCGCGAAGAGCAGCTCGGGGCTCTGCGTGAGCGCGGCGATAAGCAGCGCCGAGCGCGAGACATTGAAGACGGCGTCTTCGCGGGGCACCTGCAGCGGCTGCAGGCTGCGGGCGACCTTCGTCGACATCGTGAAATCGGGCACGAGCACGAGCGGGGCGACACCGCGGTTGACGAGCAGTTTCTTGTGCTGCGGGCCGCCCTCGTCGACCCACGCGATCGTGAGTCCGCCGAACAGGGCCGGTGCGACGTTGTCGGGGTGGCCTTCGAGCTCGGTCGCGAGCCGCAGCAGCGTGTCGTCGTCGAGGTCGACGATGCCGGCGAGCAGGCCCTTCGCCGCGAGCAGCCCCGACACGACGGCGGCGCCGGACGAGCCGAGACCGCGCCCGTGCGGGATGACGTTGTGCGATTCGAGGCGGAGCCCCGGCATCCGCTGCCCGACGGCGTCGAAGGCGTACGCGATCGTGGAGACGACGAGGTTCGACGCGTCGCGGGGCACGTCGTCGGCACCCGCGCCGTGCACGTCGATCTCGAGCCGGCCTTCGTCAAGCGCCGTCACGATGAGTTCGTCGTACACGCTCAGCGCGAGGCCGAGCGTGTCGAAGCCCGGACCCAGGTTCGCGCTCGTGGCGGGGACGCGGACGAGCAGCGGCCCCTCCGGCTGTGTCACGCGGTCGCCTCGGTGCGCGACAGCCCCAGGACCGATGCCACCTCCGACGTCGCCGCATCGACGACGGTCGGCTCGACGGTCGAGCCGTCGGCATTGCGCAGCGCCCACTGCGGGTCCTTCAGGCCGTGGCCCGTGACCGTCAGCACGACACGCGCGCCCTCCGGCACCGCGCCGGCCTCGGCACGGTCCAGCAGACCCGCGACGCTGATCGCCGAGGCGGGCTCGACGAACACGCCGACCTCACCGGCCAGGAGCTTCTGCGCCGCGAGGATGCGGTCGTCGTCGATCGCGCCGAACCAGCCGTTCGTGGCGTCGCGCGCCTCGAGGGCGAACTCCCACGAGGCGGGATTGCCGATGCGGATCGCGCTGGCGACCGTCTCGGGGTTCTTCACGACCTCGCCGCGCACGAGCGGGGCCGATCCTTCGGCCTGGAAGCCGAACATCCGCGGCACCCGGGTCGAGACACCGCGCGCCGCCTCTTCGCGATAGCCGCGGGAGTACGCCGTGTAGTTGCCGGCGTTGCCGACGGGGATGAAGTGGAAGTCGGGGGCGTCGCCGAGCTGCTCGACGATCTCGTAAGCCGCCGTCTTCTGCCCCTCGATCCGGTCGGGGTTGACCGAGTTGACCAGGTGCACGGGGTAGTCGTCGGCGAGCTCGCGCGCGATCTCGAGGCAGTCGTCGAAGTTGCCGCGGACCTGGATGAGCTGCCCGCCGTGCACGACCGCCTGGCTGAGCTTGCCCATCGCGATCTTGCCCTCGGGCACGAGCACGGCGGCGGTGATGCCGGCGTGCGCGGCGTATGCGGCGGCAGAGGCGGACGTGTTGCCCGTCGACGCGCAGATGACGGCCTTCGCACCGTGCTCGACGGCGCGCGAGAGCGCGACCGTCATGCCGCGGTCCTTGAACGACCCGGTCGGGTTCATGCCCTCGAATTTGACCCACACGTCGGCGCCCGTGCGGCGCGACAGCGACGGGGCCGGGATGAGCGGCGTGCCGCCCTCGCCGAGGGTGACGACGGTCGAGGCGTCGGTCACGCCCAGACGGTCGGCGTATTCGCGCAGGACTCCGCGCCACAGATGTGCCATGTCAGTCTCCTTCCACGCGCAGGACCGAGACGACGCGCTCTACGACGCCGCTCTCGGCGAGGCGGCCGACCGTCTCGCTGAGGTCCTGCTCCAGTGCCTTGTGAGTGCCGATGACGAGGCGGGCGACACCGGGGCCGCCGTTGGGCTCGCGCAGGACCGTCTGCTCGACGGTCGCGATCGACACACGCCCCTCGCTCAGCACGCCCGCGACGGTTGCGAGCACGCCGGGCCGGTCGTCGACCTCGAGCGTGATCTGGTAGCGCGTCGTGACGCGGCCGATCGGCACGATCGGCAGGTTCGCGCGCGTCGACTCGCCGACTCCGACGCCGCCCGCGATGTGGCGGCGCGCCGCCGAGACGACATCGCCGAGCACGGCCGAGGCGGTCTGCACGCCACCGGCGCCCGCGCCGTAGAACATCAGGTTGCCGGCCGCTTCGGCCTGCACGAAGACGGCGTTGTTCGCGCCGTGCACGCTCGCGAGCGGGTGGGCGCGGTCGACCAGCGCGGGATAGACCCGCACCGAGATGGCGTCGCGCGGCGCGACATCGCTCTGCGGCACCCCGGATGCGGAGGCGTCGAGGCGTTCGCACACGGCGAGCAGCTTGATGACGTAGCCGGCGTTGCGCGCGGCATCCATCATCGCCTTGTCGACCGTCGTGATGCCCTCGCGGTGCACCGTTTCCAGCGGAACGGTCGTGTGGAAGGCGAGGGAGGCGAGGATCGCGGCCTTCTGCGCCGCGTCGAAGCCCTCGACGTCGGCGGTCGGGTCCGCTTCGGCGTAGCCGAGCGCCTGGGCGTCGGCCAGCACGTCGGCGAACTCGGCGCCCTCGGTGTCCATGCGGTCGAGGATGTAGTTCGTCGTGCCGTTGACGATGCCCATGATGCGCTGCACGCGGTCGCCGGCGAGCGAGTCGCGCAGCGGCCGGATGATGGGGATGGCGCCGGCTGCTGCGGCCTCGTAGTAGACGGATGCGCCCACCTGGTCGGCGGCGTCGAAGATCTCGGGGCCGTGCGTCGCGAGGAGCGCCTTGTTGGCCGTCACGACGTCCGCACCGGAGTTGATCGCCTGCAGGATGTACGTACGCGCCGGTTCGATGCCGCCCATGAGCTCGATCACGATGTCGGCGCCCATGATGAGGGTCTCGGCGTCGGTCGTGAACAGGTCGCGGGGCAGGTCGGTCTCGCGCGGGGCATCGAGATCGCGCACGGCGATCCCGGCGAGCTCGAGCGTCGCACCGGAGCGGTCGGCGAGCTCGTCACCATGCCGCAGCAACAGCGCGGCGACCTGGGAGCCCACGGCTCCCGCACCCAGCAGGGCGACCCGAAGGCGGCGGTAGTCGGTCATACGTTCCTTTCCATCGAGGTGGCGAGCCCCGCATCGCGGGCGAGCAGATCGTCGATCGACTCGCCGCGCACGATGACGCGGGCTTCTCCCCCGCGCACCGCCACGACGGGCGGGCGCGGCACGTAGTTGTAGTTGCTGGCGAGCGAGAAGCAGTACGCCCCCGTCGCCGGCACGGCGAGCAGGTCGCCGCGGGTCACGTCGGCGGGCAGGTATTCGCGGTCGACGACGATGTCGCCCGATTCGCAGTGCTTACCCACGACGCGCGCGAGCACCGGTGCCGCGTCGCTGCACCGTGAGGCGATGCGCGCGGAGTACTGCGCGCCGTAGAGCGCGGGTCGCGCGTTGTCGCTCATGCCGCCGTCGACGCTCACATACAGGCGCGTCGCGCCGCCGTCGAGCGCGACGGGCTTGGTCGTGCCGACCTCGTACAGCGTCACGCCCGCGGGCCCCACGATCGCGCGGCCCGGTTCGAACGCGAGATCCGGCATCGGGATGCCACGGGCCTCGCACTCGTTCGCGACGGCCTCGACGATCCCGGCCGCGAGCGCGGCGATGGGCGTCGGATCATCGGCCGAGGTGTAGGCGATCCCGAAGCCGCCCCCGAGATTGAGCACGGGAAGGTCGGCGTCTTTGCGCAGCCGTGCGTGCAGACCGACCAGGCGCGCGGCCGATTCGCGGAACCCGGCGGTGCCGAAGATCTGCGAGCCGATGTGGCCGTGCAGTCCGACGAGCTCGAGCCCCGGCGTCTCACGGACGCGAGCGGCCACGGCGGGCGCGCTTTCCAGCGTGAACCCGAACTTCTGGTCTTCGTGAGCCGTCGCGAGGAAGTCGTGCGTCTCGGCGTGCACGCCGCTGTTGACCCGGATGAACACGGGCTGGGTCGCCCCGCGCCGCGCGACGATCTCCGCAAGGCGGTCGACCTCGTCGAGACTGTCGAGCACGATCGAGCCGACGCCCACCTCGACGGCGCGGTCGAGCTCGGCGCGCGACTTGTTGTTGCCGTGGAAGGCGAGCCGCTTCGGGTCGGCGCCCGCCGCGAGCGCGACGGCCAGTTCGCCGCCCGTGCAGACGTCGACCGAGAGTCCCTCATCGAGCACCCACCGCACGACCTCGGTCGAGAGGAACGCCTTGCCGGCGTAATAGACGCGCGCCGCGGCGCCATGGGCCGCCGCGGCATCGCCGAACGCGGCGAGCGTGCGCCGCGCGCGTGTGCGCACTTCTTCTTCGTCGAACACGTACAGGGGCGTGCCGAAGCGTGCCGCGAGCTCGGTCACCGGCATCCCGGCGATGTGGACGATGCCGTCGGCGTCGCGCGCCGCGTTCGCGGGCCACACTCCGGCGGCGAGCGCGTTGACGTCGTGGGGCACGGAGAGCCAGTCGGAAGCCGGCGTACGGGAGGGCGAGGCGATGGACACGGGGGAACCAATCGGGTGGAAGCTTCGGCGCGGCGCCACCGGGGATCGCCCGGAATCGGCGGCTGCCGCGAGCGGTCGACGCACACGCCGGGCAGTGGTAGCAAGTCTAGAGCACGCCGGTTCCCGCCCGGATCGTCAGCACGTGCCCTTCTCGAGCAGCGCGCGATCGCGCAGGATCGCATCCGCGATCGCGAAGCGCGCGACGAGCTCGTCGTCGTCGACGGCGACATCGGTGAGCGTCATCCCGGCGGGAAGGTACTGGGCGATGCAGACCGGCCAGTCCCGCAGTACGGCGTTGGAGAGGATGCCGAACTGCCGCCGCAGTTCGTCGGCGGTGACATCGGCACCCGCGACCTGGATCGACGCCGGCGTCAGCACGAGCGCACCGTCGTCGGCGCTCGGGGTGAGGGACACTCCGATCGGCACGGCCGCGCCGAAGAGCGAGAGCTCGACCGTCGCGGTCACATCGGGAGCGGCGATGCCGAGGGCCTCGACGGGGAACTCCTCGACGCTCGACATGAGGTGGCGCAGGTCTTCGTCGTCGACGCGCACGAGCGCTGTCGCGTTGCGCACGTCGCCGCCGCGGATCGGCACGTCGAAGGCGGCGACCTCGACGTCGCCGCGGAAGGCGCCCAGTTCGACGTCGTCGGAGCGGACGCCGATCTCGCCGAGTCGTCCGCCGATGAGCTGCGGCAGGACGGGCCCCGGCAGGTCGACATCGATCACCTGGTCGGACGGCAGGGCGAGATTCGAGATCACCTGCGTGCGGATCGTGCGCTCGACGACGGTACGGGCGATGGCCTCACCGGCGAACCATGCCCCGACGGCCAGCAGCGCGACGATCGCGATCACGACGACCCAGCCGCGACCGCGGCGGGCCGGACGCGCGGCGGGTGTCGGGGCGGATGCCACGTCGCTACATCCGCTCGGGCGCCGAGACGCCGAGCAGGGTCAGGCCGTTGCGCAGCACCTGTCCCGTCGCGTCGTTGAGCCACAGGCGCGTGCGGTGCACGGTCTCGACCGGCTCGTCGCCGAGCGGGATGACGCGGCAGTTGTCGTACCAGCGGTGGTAGAGGCCCGCGAGCTCCTCGAGGTAGCGGGCCACGCGGTGCGGCTCGCGCACGTCGGCGGCGTAGGCGACGATGCGGGGGAACTCCTGCAGCGCGCCCAGCAGCGCCGACTCGGTCTCGTGATCGAGCAGCTCGGGCGCGAATTCCGAACGGTCGACGCCGGATGCCGCGGCGTTGCGCGCGACGTTGAACGTGCGGGCGTGGGCGTACTGCACGTAGAAGACCGGGTTGTCGTTCGTGCGCTTGCGCAGGATCTCGGGATCGAGCGTGAGCGGAGAGTCGGCGGGGTAGCGCGCGAGCGAATAGCGCAGGGCATCCGTTCCGATCCATTCGCGCAGGTCGTCGAGCTCGATGATGTTGCCGGCGCGCTTGGACAGGCGCGCGCCGTTGATGGACACGAGCTGGCCGATGAGCACCTCGATGGCGGTGTCCGGATCGTCGCCGGCGGCACCGGCGAGTGCCTTGAGACGGTGCACATATCCGTGGTGATCGGCGCCGAGCAGGTAGATCTTGTGCGCGAAGCCGCGGTCGCCCTTGTTCAGGTAGTAGGCGGCATCGGCGGCGAAATAGGTGTACTCCCCCGTCGAGCGGCGGATGACGCGGTCCTTGTCGTCCCCGAACTCGGTTGTGCGCACCCAGACGGCGCCCCCCTCGTCGAAGACGTGGCCCTGCGTGCGCAGACGGTCCACCGCGGCATCGACGAGGCTCGGTGCACCGTCGCCGTCCTTCGCGTGCAGGGTGCGCTCCGAGAACCACACGTCGAAATGCACGTTGAACTGCTCGAGCGACATCTGGATGTCCGCCAGCTGCCGGCGGTACGCGATCTCGGTCGCGACGGCGAGCTGCTGCTCGCGCGGCAGCGACATGACGGAGCCCGACGCACCCGCGACACCCGCCTCCTCGGCGGGTGTCGCGGTGACGTGATCGGCCAGCACCTGGATGTACGAACCGGCGTAGCCGTCGTCGGGGGTCGGTTCGCCGTGCATCGCGGCGAGCACGGAGCGACCGAATCGCTCCATCTGGGCGCCGGCGTCGTTGATGTAGAACTCCCGGGCCACCGTCGCCCCGCTCACGGCGAGCAGCCTGCCGATCGCGTCGCCGAGCGCGGCCCAGCGCGTGTGACCGATATGCAGGGGGCCCGTCGGGTTGGCGCTGACGAACTCGAGATTGATCGTGTTGCCGCGCTGGGACTCGTTCGAGCCGAACGCCGCGCCCGCCTCGACGATCGTCCGCGCGAGTGCGCCGGCGGCGGCGGCGTCCAGTCGGATGTTGATGAACCCGGGACCGGCCACCTCAACGCTCGCGATGCCGTCGACCCGTTCGAGACCGGCGGCGATCTCGGCGGCGAACTCGCGGGGGTTCGCCCCGACGGCCTTGGCGAGCTTGAGCGCGGCGTTGGAGGCCCAGTCGCCGTGATCACGGTTCTTGGGCCGGTCGAGCGGAAGATCCACGGGCGTCAGCCCCTCGGAGGAACCGGGGCGCCGCGACTCGGCGAGCGGGGCGACGACGGCGAGCAGTGCGGCGGAGAGGGCTTCGGGATCCATAGCCCGCTCATTCTACGGGCGCGCTCAGGCACTGACCTCCTGGCCGAGCAGGAAGGGCTTGATGTCCTGGCGACGCTTGAGCCCGGTCTTGCGCAGCAGTCGCGAGACGTGCGACTCGACGGTGCGCACCGAGACGACGAGCGCCTCGGCGATGACGGGGTTCGTCAGGCCCGACGCGATGAGCTCGGCGATCTCGAGTTCGCGCGGGGTGAGGTCTTCGGGCGACATCGCGACGCTCGGACGACCCTCTCCCGCGTGCATCCGTTCACGCAGCCCTTCGATCGGCGCCGCGAGACCGGCCGCTTCGGGCGTCTGCCCGAAGACCCCCGCCGCGAGGTCGACGCAGAACACGGCCTCGCGAGTGCGACCGGCGTGGTCGAGCTGCTCGACGAGCCGGACGACCTCGTCGACGTCGCGGTCGACGAGCGCCTTCGCGAAGTCCGCCTGGCGCACGAGCACGGGTGCCGTCACCGAGCGCGCACGAGCGCCGACGCGCTGCCAGTTCCGTTTCGTCGGCGCGTACTGCAGCCCTTCGAGGTAGGCGCGGGCCGCCGAGAGCACCGCGCCGCGCTGCCACATCGCGTCGCCGGCATCGAAGCAGGCCCGCGCTGCGGCGGACGCTCCCTCGTCGACGGCGGCGAGGCGTGCATGGGCCAGTCCCGAGCACTGGCCGATGAGCGGACCGTCGCACAGACCCGCGGCATCCACGTCGGCGAGCGACTGCTCCATGAGCGCGCGCTGTCCGCGTCTGGCCGCCATCTCGGCGGCCATGGTCTTGAGCCCGATGAACGACAGCGGCGGATACAGCGTGGGAAGCCCCAGGAACGACGATTCGGCGAGGAGGTGCTCGGCATCGTCGAGGCGGCGATCGAGCAGCGCCGTGAGGGTGGCGAGGAAGGCATGGATCCGGATGCGGGGCGCGTCGAAGTCGCGCCGGGCGGCGGCGAGGCCGTGCGCGGCGATGCGATCCGCGACGGCGATCCGGTCGGCGACGAGGTGCGCGATGACGGTGAGGGCGTCGGCGAGCGGATCGGGGGTCGGGTCGAACGCCGCCATCTGCGCCAGGGCCACGTCGGCGTCGTCGCTGCGGCCGCGGGCGAGCAGCCAGAACGCGCGGGCCCGCATCACGGCGGCGCGGGCCGACGGGGACATCGGCTGCAGATCGACGCCGGCGAGCGGGTCCTCGGTCGGCACCGTGAGGAACGAGCTCTCCAGCTCGGCCGCCCGGCCGAGCAGCAGCCCGCCCTCTCTCGGGAGCTGCGCGGCGCGAGCCCGCAGCTCGTGCACGGCGACGGCGGCGTCACGGTTCACCGCGCACCGTGCGACCTCCCATTCGGCGAGCACGCGCTCGGAGCCGTCCATGCCGTGCACCGCCCCGATGAGGGCGTCGAGTTCGTCGACATCGTGGGCGCCGTCGACTTCGAGCGCCGTCAGCAGCGCCGTCGCGGTCGACAGACTCGGATCGGTGTGCCACGCTTCGCGTGCCTGCAGCGTGCGCCGCCTCGTCTTCTCGTGCACGAGACGCACGAAGACCGCCGAATCGCCCGGCATGTCGGGCTGGTCCGGATCGAACGCGGGTCCGGCCGAGAGCAGATCGTCCAGTCGCGCCAGCAGCTCCGATCGGCGGCCCGCGAGGGCGTCGTGCCGGAAGTGCTCGACGAGGATCGGCGGGCGCACGGAGACCACCTTGCTGCCGCCGACGTCGACGACCGCGAGGAACGAGCGTTCTTCCAGCTCGCTGATCCGGTCGAGCCCGACGGCGGTCGCGGCGGTCGAGATCGTCGCCGGGCCGAGCACCGCGAGGATCTCGAGCGCCTCGACGGCGTCCTGCTCGAGCGGGTGCAGGATGACATCGGCCATGAGCCGCAGCGACGGGCTCCACAGCGACCCCGTCGCCCGCCCGATCCCGTCTTCGACCGTGAACCGCCCGTCTCTGCGCGCCGCGTCGACGACGGCGGCCGCCAGGCCGATGTTGCCGCCGGACTTGGCGAAGACGCGGCTGAGCGAACCCGGCTCGATCCGGAACCCGAGGTGGGCTTCGAGGGCGGTCTCGAGTTCGCCGTAGGCCATGCCCGGAAGCCGCATCGCGTAGGTCGTCGTGAAGGCTCCGACCGGCTTGACGAGCGCGTGCCGCGACCTGTGGATCAGGCGGGACGACAGCACCGGCACGCGGGCGCGGGTCTGCACGGCCCGGATGACGCCGCCCGAAGCCTCGTCGAGCACGTCGCCGTCATCGACGACGATGAGGGTGCGCCCGGGAACGACGGCGTCGGCGAGCGCCGTCACCGCCGCCGCGATGCTCGTGCCCCTGGCATCCGGACTCGCCGCGACCCCCGCGATCGCGAGGGCGACCAGCGGTGTCTTGGCGAACGCGTTCTGACCGTCGACCTGGATGACCCGCCAGCCGAGGGCCGTGAAGTAATCCCTGATCCGGTTCAGGAAATGGGTGCGGCCGCAGCCATGCTCGCCCTCGACATCGAGGCTTCGGCCGCTGTGCAGCACGTCGACGGCGGCCAGGAAGAGTTCGTTCCGAGTGTTCATCGACGCGCACCTCCACGCGCTACCGCTCGGTGTTCTCGACGCGCCATCGCGCCGTAGACACGGACGGTACACCTGCGGCAGGCGCCGACCCCAGGACTGCAGCCTCGCGACTTGATCCTTCGTCGCGCCCCGGCGCGTGGGCCGGTCACGTCGGTGATAACCTCGATCCGGCACGCCTCCGTAGCTCAGGGGATAGAGCGTTGGTTTCCGGTACCAAAGGTCGCAGGTTCGATTCCTGTCGGGGGCACCAGTCGTGACAAGGGGGTCGCGGGGCATGCAGTCCTCGCGGTCCCTCTCTCGTGACAGCACTTCGACAACATCTGCGGCGCGCTCCGCGTGATCGAGGGCGGCCGCGATGTTGTCGAGATCGTCGTCGGAGCGGTCGGCCAACGTGTCGAGCGTCATCGCTGCCCACGCGGCCGTGTGCCGCAGGTCGTGAGCGTGTCCTCCGACTCGCTACGATGCACTCTCGCCACCTGGGACGCAGCTGGCTACGAGCCCGACACAGCCATGCAGCTCGACATCCGGTACAGCAGCACACTCCCCATCGAACGAATGACCACCGCCGACCGCACAAGCGTCGACGGACTCATCCGCCTCACGATCCAGAGCACGTGCACAGTCCAACCCGAACGACACGCCGGATGCACCTGCCCAGCCCGCACGATCGACGACCGGCTCTCGTGCCACCAAACGGTCTTCGACAGCTCACTGGGGCCGCGGCTGCATAGCCGCGATCTCCGCTTCGATCTCCTCGATTCGGTCTCGCATCACGCCGTCGACGATTCCTCCTGGGACTGCGAGTCGATCGAGTACTAATTGCCGTCGCTCATCTTCTAACTCGCGAATGCGGGCGTCGCGGTCCGAGTGATCGGTCATGTGACCCAGCTTGCACGACCTCAGCGCGCGAGGCGAATACCGATGGCGCACAGTCGAAAACCGGCATATGCGCTGCCTCGCTGGAGTCAGCGTCAGCGTCTGCGCACGTGGCCTGGTGCGCGCACGCCGTTGTCGACGATGAGCTGCGTGCCGAAGGCCGCACCACGATCTTCGACCTCGACCAGACCGTCGTCGTCACGACGAGAGCGCTGCAATCGCTTCGTTCACGACGTTCGCTGCGTGCTCTGACGTCGCCGCGATGACGCACTGATGTGCGAGCGACCCCTCCCAATCACGCTCGCTTGGCACCTGGGCGAAGGAGATTCTCGAGAGAGTCGTGTGTTGGCCGTAGCGGCAATACAGCGCGGCGGCAGCCTCGTTGATCCAGCCCCTCTCCGCCAGAGCCCATAGGTCGTACAGGTCGCGTGGTGCGTGCCGGTCCTCCCAGGTGGCGAGCTTGGAGGCGACGAATGCTGGCGGCGTGAGCACCTGGAGCCTCGCGGGCGGGGCGTCGCTGTACCGATGCTCCAAGTCAATGAACTGCCGCGGCCGCGGCGGGTAACCCTCCGAGGTCAGCAGCTGCACCCGGATGCGCGTGCCCTTCACCTCAAGGATCGACGGCTGCGAGTGCGGGGCTTCACCGAGGGGCGGAATGAACGTCACAGCGCCCAGGGTGCGCCGGAACCGCCGCTGGACCTCCGCCTGGATCCGCGCGCCCACCTCACGCCGGTTGCCGAGTGCGATCAGGTCGATGTCCTCAGACAGCCGCAGCTCCGGCAGCAGCGTTCGAGAGAGCGCCGTCCCTCCGAAGAAGACGACATCACCCTGCGCGGCCGCCGCGATCGCGGCCAGTCCGTGCGAGATGACGTGATCGCGGACGACCTGCTGGGCGCCGACGCCGAACTGCTCCTCGACCGCGCGGCGCTCCTGCGGATCGAGAACGCCGGGGATCGTCCGGTCAGGCAACGAAGAGTCCGTTCCTGAGATCGCGGACCATGTCTCGCACGGCGCCGTTAGCCCGGCCGTACCACTCGCAGACTTCTGCCAGATCGTCGCCGCTTACCTGCCCGCGGAAATTACGCGCGGCATCACGAGCCGCATCCGGCAGCTTGCCCTGGTTCGGCCTCATGAGCAGGTCGTACATCGTCTGACGCGGCGTGGTGACCAGGCCCTCGCCGAGCTCGGTGTCCTCGAGCTGTGCCTCCATCCGGTCGAGCTCGCGAGGGATCATGTGCACGGTGCCTCCGCCGTCGAGCCTCACGGGCTGTCGGAGCTTGGGCACCGCAACCGTCGTGACCGCGATCGCGCGTGGGATCGCCGTCCAATGGCGGGCAGCGCCGAGGCCCATGAGGATAGCGTTGCGCTCTCCGAACCGAGCGGTTGCTACCGCCAGGCCAGCCGCCTCGATCGTCGGCTTCCAGGTGCGACCGTCCTCACCGCCGGGCGGCACCGTGTACACGCCCTTGGCGATCCGGGCGACCGCTCCCTGCTCGGCGAGCCTGTCGAGGGCACGCCAGACGTTGCTGCCGAGCTCCTGGAGGTCCGCATAGCGTACCGTCCGCAGCGGAGCGCGCTCCATTCTGCGGAGCAGTTCGACGTCGGCCAGCATTCCACCACCTACTTTGTCTATCCCAGTATACGCAAGCGGTATACCTGGATAAAGTAAGTCACCGAGTTGTCGGCGAAACGCTACCGCTGGGGCGGGTCGCTAGTGAGGTACCCCTTCACGGCGGCACTGCCGGATCGATGCGGCGTGGCAGCACTCGCGAACTCATCGATCTCGGGCAGCGTTACGCCGACGCTCAGCCATCGATGCGTGGTGCGGGTCGTCCCAGACACAACCGGTGCGACTGTTCGCGCAGCACGGGACGCCTGAGACGCGCGAGACGTCGGCGGTGGCTCACCCCGCGTCAGGCGGTGAAGACGACGCCAGCGCGCACGGTCGCGCGGCGCGCGGCGGGCTCCCACAGCGCGGAAGGCTCCGCGACGGGATCGGCGCTGAGGACGAGAGCGTCGCCGAAGGCGCCGACGCCGAGATGACCGAGCCGCGCATCGCCGATCAGCTCGGCGTTGACCTCGGTCATGGCCTTCAGCGTCGCCGCCGCGCCGCTCGCCTCGACCTGAAGGCGCACTCCGCTGAGCTGCTCGTCCTCGAGGTCTCCCATCAGGTCGCTGCCGAAGCCGACCCGCACGCCGGCGGCGAGCGCGAGCTGCACGGCCTCCTGCCCCTTCGACAGCACTTCGTCGTTCTTCGCGAGCCGGACCGCGTCGAGGCCGATCTCGGCGCCGCGCTTGTCCATCGCATAGTAG
Organism: Microbacterium sp. NPDC055910; assembly: GCF_042271185.1. Classification (NCBI taxonomy): domain Bacteria; kingdom Bacillati; phylum Actinomycetota; class Actinomycetes; order Micrococcales; family Microbacteriaceae; genus Microbacterium; species Microbacterium sp. NPDC055910. The sequence continues at coordinate 6,453 of NZ_JBHJZS010000029.1, read as the reverse complement.
GCGGCGAGCGTGGGCACGAGGAAGGCGCCGCGCTCGGCCATCCGGGCTGCGGTCGCCGCGTCGATGAGGTTGCCGTGCTCGATCGAGCGCACACCGTTGTCGATGGAGTGCATCACCGCCTCGGACGAATAGGCGTGCGCGGCGACATAGCTGCCGCGCCGACGGGCCTCCTCCGTCACGACACGAAGCTCTTCGGGCGAGTACTGCGGCACCCGGATGGGGTCGGTCATCGTGAACACGCCGCCGGAGGTCATGACCTTGATGGCGTGAGCGCCGGTGCGCAGCCGCTCCCGCACGGCGACGCGCAGCGCGTCGACGCCGTCCACGACCTCGCACATGTGCCCGTGCGAGAAGCAGACGTCGACGTCGGCGGAGCGCGGGTCGCCGTGACCGCCGGTCTGGCTGAGCGCGGGGCCGGTGAAGTGGTAGCGCGGTGACGGGAAGTGTCCTGCATCGATCGCGCGCGCGAGCCCGATGTCGCCGCCGGCGACGTCGCGCACGGTCGTGAAGCCGCGCCGCAAGGCGCTCTCGAGGCGTCGCGCGCCATTGATCGCGGCGTAGCTGAGCATGCCGCGCTCGTTCTCGAATCCGTCCATGCTGGTCGCGTAGGCGTGGAAGTGGGCGTCGATCAGACCCGGGACCACCCACGATCCGTCGCCGTCGAAGACGTCGGCGCCCTCGACGGGCCCCTCGGCGACGAGTCCGTCCACGATGGCGATGTCGCGCACCTCGAACCCGCGTCCGGTCCAGACGTTCGCTCCACGGATGGTCAAGGATTTCGCGTGCATTCGGTTCGCACCCTTCGGGTCATGCGGTGATCGGCTCACCACAGCACGCTACCGGCAGCCGGCCCCCCGCGGCGCCGGCCGCGGGGACGAGTGTTCAGACGAGGAAGAGGCCGTCGAGCACGCCGGGGTTGTGCGCGTGCACGAGCACGAGGAACACGACGGCGTCGAACAGCAGATGCACCGTCACGACGTACGCGAGCGATCGCGTGCGCAGGAAGATGAAGCCCTGCAGCAACGCGAACGGGATCGTGAGGAGCGGTCCCCATGCCTGGTAGCCGAGCTCCCACAGGAACGAGACGAAGACGATCGACTGCAGGATGTTCGCCTGCCACGCGGGAAAGTGCCGGCGCAGCAGGGCGAAGCAGGTGCAGATGAAGAACAGCTCGTCCCAGATGCCCACGGCGCCGACGCCGACGAAGAGGCGTGCGATGAGGTCGGGGGTGTCCACGACGGGCCAGTTGGCGTACACGCCCGACGTGATGAAGTAGAACGGCAGGATCAGCCAGCCGAGCACGAGCACGCCCGCGAGCCACGACCACTGGAACCAGCTCCATCGCTGTCCCCCGCGCCAGGGGAACCGGATCGCGTCGTCGCGGTACACCCACCGGGACACCACGTACGGCACGACGACGGCACCGCCCAGGGCGAGCGCGAAGCGCACCATGGCGAGGTTGTCCAGCTCGGCCTTGAGCGGGATCACGCTGACGATGAGCAGCCCGATCGCGATGAGCGACAGATCGCGCACGAGACTCGGGGGGCGAGCGGATGCCGCACCCTCGCCCGGCACGACGGCGTGGGTCCGAGACGCGACAGCGGCGGCGGCGAGGCCGGCGGCGAGCAGCACCCAGCCCAGCCACGCGATCTGCACGACGAAGAAGGCCGGCGCGGCGAGACAGACCAGCAGCGCCGGCAGCAGGTTCCAGGACCAGGCGGGGTGGGCGACGTCGGGCGCGGCGGAATGGGCGCGCCCTCGACGGTCGGCGCGGATCACGGGGTGTCCCGGCGCACGTAGGCGAGATCGCGGATGTCGCGCCCCACCCGGATGCCCTTGCGCTCGAACGCCGTCAGCACGCGCCCGTCGAATCTCGGCGCCCAGTCCCCGTCGAAGGAGCGCTCGAACGCCGGCGCGGCATCCATCACGACGCGCATCTGCACGGCGTAGTCCTCCCAGTCGGTCGCGAGGCGCAGCGTCCCTCCGACCCGCAGGGCGCCGGCGGCGAGCGCGGCGAACTCGTCGGTCACCAGGCGGCGCTTGGTGTGCTTGTTCTTGTGCCACGGGTCGGGGAAGAACACCCACAGCTCATCGACGGATGCCGGTGGCAGCAGGTGCTGCAGCACTTCGGGTGCGTTCGCCTCGACGAGGCGAAGATTGTCCACGCCGGCACGCTCAGCATCGAGCATCGTCCGGGCGAGGCCCGCGCGGAAGACCTCGATCGCGAGGAAGTCGTCCTCCGGGCGGGACGACGCGGCGTGCACGATCGCGTGCCCCTGGCCCGAGCCGATCTCGGCCATGAGCCGTGCGCGGCGCCCCCACACCGCCTCGGGGTCGATGGCCGTGCCGGGACGGATGCTCGTGACGGCGGCATCCCGTTCCACGTCGAGGACCATGCGGGGTGCGAGCTCGGCCCACGCGCGGTCCTGCCCGTCGGTCATGCGTCCGCTGCGTCGCACGAACGAGACGGGGCGATCGCGGAAGCGGGGGCGGGGGGCGGCGGGGTCGGACACCTCCCCAGGCTACCGAGCGACTCGTGCGGGTCAGGGCACCGTCACGAAGTCGATGAGCTCCTCGACCCTGCCGAGAAGGGCCGGATCCAGATCGCGGAAGGTCGTCACCGACGCCAGGATGCGCTGCCAGGCACGGGCGAGATCGGTCTGATCCTCCGCGGGCCACCCGAGAGCGCGGCAGACGCCGACCTTGTAGTCGATGCCGCGCGGCACGTCGGGCCAGCGCGGGATGCCGACCGAGGCCGGGAGCACGCACTGCCACACATCGACGTAGGGGTGCCCGACGATCCGCACGTGCGCTCCGTGCGGTCCGCGCTCAACGGCCTGAGCGATGCGCGTCTCCTTCGACCCGGGCACGAGGTGGTCCACGAGCACGCCGTAGCGGCGGTCGGGTGACGGCGGGTCCGACTCGAGCACCTCGGCGAGCAGGTCGACGCCCTGCAGGTACTCCACGACGACGCCTTCGACACGCAGGTCGTGGCCCCACACCTTTTCGACGAGCTCGGCGTCGTGGCGTCCTTCGACGAGGATGCGACTGGCCCGTGCGACGCGGGCCCGGCCGTCCGGCGCCGCGAACGAGCCCGAAGCGGTCCGTGTGCGCGGCGCGGGGCCTTTCCGCGTCGGCGCGACGAGCACGACATCGGCGCCGTCGATCAGGAAGCCCGCGCCGAGCGGGAACAGACGGCGGCGACCGCCGCGGTCCTCGAGTTCGACCACGCCCGAGGACAGGCCGACGATCGCGCCGCAGTATCCGTCGGCGGCGACCTCGACGACGAGGTCCCGCTCCGCCTCGACCCGTGGGACCGGCTTCGCGGCGCGCTCCCGCCATCCGGCTGCGAGCACGTCCGTGCCATAGCGATCGTCCATCGTGCGCCCTCCGAATGCGCAAGGCTACGCGAACGGCCCGGTCCCCTGTCCCCGACCCGCCGCCCTCGAGACGGATGCCGCCCGTTCGCTGTGCGCGTCCGGTGGAGGCCGCCCTGACCTACCGGGTCGCGCGCGGGGCTGAATAGACTCGTGAGGGGCGTTGTCTCATCGCCCGAGAAGGGGGACTCGATGCGTTCGCGATGGACCGCAGCCCTCGCGACGGCGTTCGCCCTGGCCCTCACGGGCACCGCGACCGCCGCGTGGGCGACCGACCCGGTGCCGCTGGGCGAGGGCTTCGTGTACGACGATCCGGGCGTGCTGTCGTCGTCCGAGACCGCGACCGTCGAAGAGCGTCTCGAGCAGCTCGCCGCCGACTCGCCCGTGAGCTTGTGGGTCGTCTACGTCGATCGCTTCACGAGCCCGAGCGATGCCCAGGAATGGGCGAACGCCACCGCGACCTCCAACGGGCTCGGCCCGAACCAGTACCTGCTCGCGATCGCCGTCGAGCAGCGCAACTACTATCTCTCCGGCGACTCCCAGGGCCCGGTCGGCTTCGACACGCTCGGCACGATCGAGCAGGAGCGGATCTACCCGGAGCTCGTCGACGAGGACTGGGCCGGCGCCGCCATCGCGGCTGCCGACGGACTGCAGGATGCCGCGACCGGCGGCAGCGGCGGCGGCGCAGCATCCGCCGACAACTCGACAGGCGTGAGCATCGTCATCGGCGTCATCGTCGTCGGCGCGATCGGAGTCATCGTCTGGCTCGTCATCCGCTCCCGCCGCAAGAAGGGCTCGGCGAGCCGTCCCGTCGAACAGGTCAGCACCGAAGAGCTCGAACGGCGCGCGGCATCGGCCCTCGTGCAGACCGACGACGCGATCCGCACGAGCGAGCAGGAGCTCGGCTTCGCGAAGGCGCAGTTCGGCGACGCGGCGGCGGCCGAGTTCGAGAGCACCCTCGCGGCGGCGAAGGAAGGCCTCAATCGCGCCTTCACCTTCAAGCAGCAGCTCGACGACGAGATCCCGGACACCCCCGAGCAGACGCGCGAGTGGAACATCGAGATCATCCGGCTGTGCGATGAGGCGAACACGAGCCTCGATGCCAAGGCCGCCGCGTTCGACGAGCTGCGAAAGCTCGAGCAGAACGCGCCCGAAGCCCTCGCGCGCGTGCAGGGCGAGCGCGCCCAGGTCGCCGCGGCGCTCGACGAGGCGACGGCGCACCTGCACTCCCTGTCGGATTCGTACGCGCGCGAAGCCCTCGTGACCGTCGCCGACAACCCGCAGCAGGCCCGGCAGCGCATCGCGTTCGCCGACGAGCAGCTGTCGGCGGCGGCTGCGGCGATCGCCGCCGGCAGCGGCGGCGAAGCGGCCGTCGGCATCCGTGCGGCCGAAGAAGCCGTCGGGCAGGCGGCCCTGCTCGAGCAGGCCATCGACAAGCTGGGCGCCGACCTCGCCGAGGGCGAGAAGAGCGCCGCACGACTGGTCGCCGAGCTCGAGCGCGACGTCGCTGCCGCCTCTGCCCTCCCCGACGATGACGGACGGCTCGCCCCCGTGATCGCTGCAACCCGGCAGCAGATCGAGAGCGCGCGAACGCACCTCTCGGGCACCGACAGGCGACCGCTGTTCGCGCTCGAGGGTCTCGAATCCGCCAATCAGCAGATCGACGCGATCGTGCAGGGTGTGCGGGATGCCGCGGCGCAAGCCGAACGCGCCCGCCAGATGGTGGGTCAGGTCATCCTGCAGGCGCAGGCGCAGGTCTCCACCGCCGAGGACTACATCACGGCCCGCCGCGGTGCGATCGGCGCTCAGGCCCGTACGCGCCTGGCCGAAGCGGGCGCATCCCTCGTGCAGGCGCAGCAGCTGCAGCAGGTGGACCCCGATCGGGCGATGCAGTCCGCACAGCGCGCCCAGCAGCTCGCCGCGCAGGCGATCCAGCACGCCCAGAACGATGTCGGCGGCTTCCAGGGCGGCGGCATGTACGGCGGCGGATCAGGGGGCGGCGACAACCTGCTCGGCGCCATGCTCGGCGGCATCGTCATCAACTCGCTCCTCGGCGGCGGCTCCTCCGGGCGCTCCCGCCGTTCGTCGGGCGGCTTCGGCGGCGGCTTCAGCGGCGGAAGCCGCAGTCGCGCAGGCGGCGGCGGGTTCCGCACCGGCAGCTTCGGCGGGGGCGGTACCCGCTCGCGCCGGGGAGGAGGACGCTTCTGACCGCCGCACGCCCGACACCCGGCATCCGATCTCTCTCGACCTCGAAACCAACCCTCGATAGGAAGGACACCTGATGGCAAAGCAGTCCATCTTCGGTCGCATCTCGACGCTCGTACGCGCCAACATCAACGCAATCCTCGACCAGGCCGAGGACCCGCAGAAGATGCTCGACCAGCTCGTCCGCGATTACACCAACTCGATCGCCGACGCCGAGTCGGCCATCGCCGAGACCATCGGCAACCTGCGTCTGCTCGAGCGCGACCACCAGGAAGACGTGCAGGCGGCGCAGGAATGGGGCAACAAGGCCCTCGCCGCGAGCCGAAAGGCCGACGAGCTGCGCGGATCGGGCAACACGTCCGACGCCGACAAGTTCGACAACCTCGCCAAGATCGCGCTGCAGCGCCAGATCAGCGAAGAGAACGAAGCCCGCGCCATCGCTCCGGCGATCGCGTCGCAGAACGAGGTCGTCGACAAGCTCAAGGACGGCCTCAACGGCATGAAGCACAAGCTCGAGCAGCTTCGGTCGAAGCGCTCCGAGCTGCTCGCCCGCTCGAAGACCGCCGAGGCCCAGAACAAGGTGCACGACGCCGTCAAGTCGATCGACGTCATGGACCCGACGAGCGAGCTCGGTCGCTTCGAGGACAAGGTGCGCCGCCAGGAGGCTCTCGCCGCCGGCAAGCAGGAGCTCGCCGCGTCGACTCTCGACGCGCAGTTCAACCAGCTCGACGACATCGGCGAGCTCACCGAGGTCGAAGCGCGCCTGGCCGCGCTCAAGGTGGGCGGCTCGCCGCAGGCGGCGATCGAGGACTGAGCACACGCGCGACGGTTCACGCGTATGAGACCCGCACTCGCGCACGCACTTCGCGTG
>NZ_JBHJZS010000028.1:0-40608 GCF_042271185.1 Microbacterium sp. NPDC055910 | reverse complement strand
CCCCTCGGGGGGCGATATCTGGGCCACCCCCCACCTCGCTATGGGGTCCTGACCCCCTCACGACAGAGCGTTTGCCGGGTGCTCCAGCACGCGGCATCCGCTCTTCGTCGTCGGTGCCGACGCCGAAGGCCGGCCGTCTCGGGGGAGACGACCGGCCCCGGGTGGGTCGGACTTGGTCAGTCGACCGGGAAGAGCGAGACGTGCACGGCGCCCTGGTAGGTGCCCTGCTGTGCTCCGATGGGCGCCTCGAGCGTCACGTCGGCACCGAGGCGCGTCGTGCCCCAGCGCGCGTGGTCGTCGGCTCCGGCCAGCAGCTGCGCGCCGACGAGGCCTTCGCCGCCCGACAGCTTGCCGCTGACGGGCTGACCGGCGCGGGCGGTCGCCGCGTCGAGGACACGGGGGAACCAGCCGAGGTGCGACGACTCGATCGTGCCGCGGTGTCCGACGAGGTCGTCGAAGTTCACCGTGACGCTCCAGCCGGCAGCGTCGGTGCGCGTGTCCGTCACGCTCACGACGGGCAGCTCCGCGGCGAACGACCAGCGGTCGCCGTTGTTGACCGCCTCGCCGAGGGCGATCGTGTCGCTTTCGTCCGCGACGCTGAGGCTCAGCGCGCCTTCACCGAGGCTCGGGATCTCGGCCTCGACGACCATGTCGCCGCCGACCGGCTCGCCGCTGTCGCCGAGGCCCGTCGCGACGCGGCGCTGGATGCCCTCGGTGACGCTCTTCGAGCCGTCGGCGTGGCGGACGATCGTGAACGCGTCACCGGTGTCGCCGACCTGCAGGTCGGTGTTCGGGTTGGCGCCGCGACCGGTCTGGGCGACCACGGCCTCGTACTCGAGCGTCGTGGGGGTCACACGGATGCCCTGCGTGAGCGAGATGTGCTGGTACTTCGTCACCTGCGTCGCGCCGTTGTTGAGCCACACGTTCGTCTCGTCGGTCGCGAGGTTGTAGTGCTTCGGGCCCGAGTTCGACACGGCGAAGACGGGACCGTCGGTGGCGCCTTCGACGGCGTCCTCGTTCAGGTAGCCGCGACCGTAGGTGTGGTCGTGGCCCGAGAGCACGAGGTCGACGTTGTGCTTCTGGAAGATGGGCAGCCATGCAGCCCGCTGGAGCGGCTGGTTGCGGCCTTGCGAGACCGAGAAGGTCGGGTGGTGGAACGAGACGACGTCCCAGTTCGCCGTCGACTCCTCGAGCACGCGGTCGAGCCACTGCGACTGGACGCCCAGGTAGACCTGCTGCCACGCGGCGCTCTCGAGGTTCGGCAGGTCGACGCCGAGCGACGCCTCGACCGCCGACTGGCCGACGAGCTGCGAGTTCAGCTGGATGAAGCGCACGCCCTGGTAGTCGGTGTAGTACGCCTTGTCCTTGAGGTGGTCCACCGCGAGCTGCTGGTAGGCCTGCGTGCTCGCATCGGCCGCCGGGTCGACCGTCGGGCCGTTGTGGGCCGTGGTGAAGCTGGCGTCCCAGTACGACGCCGCGGCGTCACGCGAGTACTCGTGGTTGCCGGGCGCGACGAGCCAGTTCTCGCTCTGGCGTTCGCCGTCGGTGATCTCGAACCACTCGTCCCACTCGTTCTCGACCGAGTAGTTGATCAGGTCGCCCGACTGCAGCGTGAGCGCCGAGTTGGGGAACGCGTTCGAGGTGAAATCGACGATGGGGGTCCAGTACTGCGTCAGGTCGTTCTGACCGTCGGCGTACCACGTGAAGGTGTACGGGTCGGCGGCGGCGGACGCCGTCGTGAAGGTGTTCCACTCGTCGGCGATCTCGCCCGTGATGACGCGGTACGCGTAGCTCGCGCCCGGCTCGAGGCCCGTGAGCTCGGCCGCGAACGTGACGGCCGTCTTCGCGGCGTCGGCCGCGGCGGTCTTGACCTGGTTGTCAGCGCCGATGTACAGCACCTTCTTGGTGGCGGCGGTCACGGTCGTGACGTTGCCGGCGGCGTCGCGGACCTCGACCTTGGCGGGAGTGTCGGTGGCGACATCCACCGAGCGCCACGTCACCAGCTGCGACGTCGCGGGGTCGGCGGTCGGGTTGAGGATGACACGCTCCGGTGCGCCGATGACGGTGTCATCGGCTGCGACGGCGGCTGCGGCTCCGAAGGGGCTCGCGACGACGGCGGCGGTGAGGATGCCGGCGCACAGAGCGAGCGATTTCTTGCGGGTTCTGATGCTCATCGTGTTCTTTCGTAGAGGGCGGACCTTACGCACACGATGCTTGCGAGCGCGTGTGACCGGGCGCGGTCGCGACCGCGACCCCGCGTCGACGCCGAGATGAACGGGGGGTGACTCAGGTGCCGGGCCGGGGCGCGGCATCCGTCGACGGGGGTGCCGGGCGACGAGCGCGGACCCGACCGATGATGACCGCGACGACGAGTCCCGCGGCGACGAGGATCGCCAGGTGCACCCAGGGCACCGCGATCACGGTCGCCGACGCGATGCCCGTGGGCAGGACGGTCTCGACGAGGTCGTCGCCGACGACGCTGGGCGTCACGACCGTGTCGGCGGCGAGCGCGAACAGCGGCCACGCGTCGACCGTCGTGACGCCGGCGCGCAGGCCGTCGGGAAGGAGCTCGCGGAACTGCTCGAGGCGCTCGCCCTCGACCTGGGAGACCAGGCCCCCGAGGCCCGACACCGAGAGCGTCGGCTCGCCGCCCAGGCGCACGTTGCCGGTGTTCGCGACCTCCCACGTGATGCGCAGCTGCCCGGGTGCGAGCGGGTTCCAGCTCGGCTCGTAGTCGAGGGCCGTGACGCGCGGGGTCAGGGCGGGGGCGAGCTCGCCCGCGACACGCAGGTGCAGGCGCACGCCCGTGCGCGCGACGAAGGTGACGCCCTCCGCTGTCGCGAGATCCCGCGCGGGGGTGGCGACGATGCCGGCGGGGTGGTCGCCGGGCAGAGCATCGGCGGGCACCGTGATCGACACGGGGACGACGGTGTTCGAACGCGGCGGCACGGTCACCTCGGCGGGCACGTCGATCCAGAGCCCGGCCCGGGTCGAGGTCGCACCGTCGGCGAGCACGTCGAAGTCGCCCTCGGGGGTGATCGTGCCGTCGGCCCCCGCGAGGGCGAACGTGAGCGGCGCGTCCGAGAGGTTCGACAGCTCGACGTGCTCGGTGGCGACCGCGCCCGGGTCGAGGGTCGCGCGGATCGAGACTCGGCCGTCGGCGCCGACGGCCGAGGCGGGGGCGATGCCCCAGGCGAGGGCCGCGTCGCTCGAGGCGGGTGCGGCGCTGACGGCGGCCGCTGATCCGGCCAGAAGGCCCACCGCGACCACCGCCGCCAGCCGTGCCGCTGGATTCTTCGTGCCCTGTCGCCCGCGCATCGTGCCTCCTGATCGTGTCGCGCGACGGTACGGCGCCGGGGTGAACAACCGGCGACGTGCGGGTAGCCGTTTTCGGGCGCGGACGATGCGCAGGGAGCACGGCGGTGTCGAGCGGCGTGTCGCGTCGGCGAGGCGGCATCCGTCACATTTCCTGCACGCCGCACGGGTATCGCAGCGGTGCGCCCTAGGCTTGAGGGCATGGCCGAGTACATCGTGCGCGCCGCGCGCGCCGCCGACGTGCGCGGCATCCAGGACATGCTCGAGCCCTATGTGCAGCGCCGGATCCTGCTCGGCAAGGATCTCGTCGTGCTGTACGAGGCGCTGCAGCAGTTCGTCGTCGCAGAGGATGCGTCCGGCCAGCTGATCGGATGCGGCGCCCTCCATGTCATCTGGGAGGACCTCGGCGAGGTGCGTACCCTGATCGTGGCCGACGAATGGTTGCATCACGGCGTCGGACGCCGCATCGTGGAGCGGCTCGAAGAGAACGCTCGCGAACTGGGGCTCACCCGGCTGTTCTGCCTCACGTTCGAGGTGGAGTTCTTCACCCGGCGCGGCTTCGCGCAGATCGGCGAGCAGGTCGTCGCACCGGACGTGTATTCGCAGCTCGTGCGCAGCCCTGACGAGGGCGTCGCGGAATTCCTCGACCTCGCGCACGTCAAGCCGAACACGCTCGGCAACACGCGCATGCTGAAGCATCTCTGAGAAGGGCGCGCCGCGGCGAGCACGTCGCGGTGTCGTGCCTACCCTGGATCCATGAGCGGCACTCCTCCGCGCCGGCGACACTCCCCGGCGGTCTACCGACGACGTCGGCTCGTGCTGGTGCTCGCACTCCTCGTCGTCGCCGCGGTCGTGTGGCTGCTCATCGCCCAGCCGTGGCGCAGCAACGCCACGGTGCCCGCGCAGTCGTCGGCGACTCAGCACGCACCGGATGCCGCAACCGAACTGCCCATCCCGAACGCCTCGTCGCAGGAGGCGACCGGCGAGTCGACGCCGTCGGCGACCGAGTCTGCCGGAACGACAACCCCCGCCGGGGCGCCGGCGTGCCTCAAGGACGACATCACGGTCGAGGCGCTGGCCGACCAGGACTCGTACGGGTCAGGTCAGGACCCCGAGCTGTCGATCCGGCTCACGAACACCGGCGAGGTGGACTGCGCGCTCAACGTCGGCACGAGCACCCAGGTGTTCACCGTCAGCAGCGGCAGCGACGTGTGGTGGCGGTCGACGGACTGCCAGTCCGAGCCGAGCGACATGGTCGTGCTCCTCGCGGCCGGTCAGAGCGTGACCAGCGCCGCCCCCATCGTGTGGGATCGGACGCGCTCCGCCGTCGGAACGTGTGACGACGCGCAGCGCGAGGTCGCGCCCGGCGGCGGCGCGTCGTACCATCTCGCCGTCGAGATCGGCGGGATCTCCTCTTCGCAGTCCAAGCAGCTTCTTCTATACTGAGCACGTGTCGCGTTGACGCGCCGCCCACCCCCCGCCTCATCTGTGTCTGTCCCCCGAAATGGGGACAGACGCTTGTTGCGCGCTCCGGTATCCTTGAGTCAGCTCCCGTATTGGCTGCGGCACGTTGTCCCCAGCAATGTCTCGTCCCCCAGCGAGTTGTCGTGACGGCCAGTCTCGGAGAGCATCGTGGCCCTCTCTGGGTCGGCCCCGGCCAGGGCCGACCAGAGGGGGCCAGACTTTTCCGCACCGGCGGCGTGCGTAGGCTTGGAGCCATGGCATCCGGTAAGAAGCGCGGCAAGAAGAACGAGCCGCCCGAGTTCCGCAACACGCAGCTCGCTGACGCGCTGCAGACGCAGGACATGGCAGCCGTCGCTCTCGCCCTGCGGCATGGGCCCACCGTCGTCCCCCTCCTGAAGCCGGGCAACCGCGACAACCCGCTCGACGTAGGCGAGGTGTGGACGTACCGCGATCCGAACACCGGCGATGTCGCGTTGCTGCTGTTCAGCGACGCGCTTCACAAGCCCGCGTCGCTGCCGTCGGCTGTCGCGCTGCAGTCACCCGGCGCGCTGCGAGCGTTTCTGGGCACGCACGTGAACACGATCACGACGGTGTTCTTCGACATCGCGGGACCGCACCCCATGCAGGCGTCGCCGGACGATCTCATCGCCGCGCTGGACGCCTAGAACCTGGGTTCGTCGTCTCCGGGCACGCCCCGGATGCGCCGGCGCACATCACCGAGCGCGCCGCGGAGCGTGCCGGAGCGATTGTCGATGACGTCGGTATAGCCGAGGCGGGCCGCTTCGGACCGGCGCTGCGCCGCCTGGGTCACGGGCCGCACTTCGCCCGCGAGGCTCAGCTCGCCGACGGCGGCGAGCGTTCGAGGGGTGGCTTCGTTGCGCAGGGCGCCCGCGACGGCCACGGCGATCGCGAGATCGGCCGCGGGCTCGGTGAAGCGGACGCCTCCGACGGTCGAGACATAGACGTCTTTGTTGCTCGTGACGAGCTCGATCTTCTTCTCGAGCACCGCGAGCACCATCGCGACCCGGGCGCCGTCGACGCCGTTGACGACGCGGCGCGGATTCGGGCCGCTCGCCTTGATCGTCAACGCCTGAACCTCGACGGGAAGCGCTCGCCGCCCCTCGAGTGCGATCGCGACGCACGTGCCCGGCTCGGGCGTGCCATGCCCCAGGAAGAGGGCGCTGGGATCGGGGACCTCGGTGATGCCGGCGCCGGTCATGTCGAAGCATCCGACCTCGTCTGTCGGCCCGAACCGGTTCTTCAACGCGCGCACGAAGCGCAGCGACGTCTGCCGGTCGCCCTCGAAGTGGCACACGACGTCGACGAGATGCTCGAGAACGCGGGGACCCGCGATCGTGCCGTCTTTCGTGACGTGGCCCACGATGATGGTCGGGATGCTGCGATCCTTCGCGACGCGGATGAGCGTGGCGGCCACCTCTCGCACCTGTGACGGCTGACCCGCGATGCCGTCGGACAGGGCCGACGAGACCGTCTGCACGGAGTCGACGATGAGCAGGGATGGCTGGACGGCGTCGATGTGCCCGAGGATCGTCGCGAGATCCGTCTCGCTCGCGAGGTACAGCTCGTCGTGCAATGCGCCCGTGCGTTCAGCGCGCAGGCGCACCTGCGCCGTCGATTCCTCGGCGCTCGCGTAGAGCACGCGATGACCCGCGCGGGCGGACTGGGCGGCGACGTCGAGCAGCAGCGTCGACTTGCCGACACCGGGCTCGCCCGAGAGCAGGATGGCCGCGCCGGGCACGATCCCGCCGCCGAGCACGCGGTCGAACTCGCCCACACCGGTCGTGCGGCGCGGGGCGTCGCTCGTATCGATGTGCGTGATCGGGCGGGCCGTGCGCTCGGCGCCGGGGGAGACCGGCACCATGGCGCGCAGGATGCCTGTCGGCTCGGACGACTCGACGACCGTGCCCCACTGCTGGCACTCGCCGCAGCGGCCGGCCCACTTCGCGGTCGTCCACCCGCACTCCGTGCACCGGTACGGCGCGGTCTGCGCGGGTCGTCGTGTCGCCATGCGACCAGGCTATGTCGGGGGTGCGACATCGGCATGGCGGCGCGTCGCAGCCCTCTTCTAATGTGGGCGGATGCGAGTGGATCGTGCTTCCCGTTTCGTCGCCGCGTCGCCCGATGCGGTCTACCGCGCCTTCGTCGATCCGGCGCTGTTGGTCGCGTGGCTGCCGCCGGCCGGGATGACGGGCCACCTCGAGCGCTTCGACGCGATGTCGGGATATCGGATGCGGCTGGCGTATGGCGAGCCTCCGACGGGCGGGGGCAAGGCATCCGCCGATGAAGACGTCACCGAGGTGAGGCGCGTCGAGGTCGTGCCCGGAGAGAGGGTCGTCGAAGCGGTGGACTTTCCGTCCGACGATGAGGCCTATTCGGGCACGATGACCATGAGGTGGACGCTCGAGCCGGTGCCCGGCGGAACCCGCGTCGTGGTCGAAGCCGTCGATGTGCCCCGGGGCGTATCCGAGGAAGATCACGCCGCCGGTCTCGCGTCGTCGCTCGAGAATCTCGGGCGGCTCGTCGTGGCGGCGGGGAAGGACGGTTCACGCACAGCGGAGGGCGGTGCCGCGGCGGGCGGCTAGGAGCGCAGCGAGTCCGCGACCTCGCGCAGCGCTTTGGCCGAACGGTGGAAGAGCTCGAGCTCGTGCTCGTCGAATCGCGTCTCGCGGATCGGCACGGCACCGCGGGCGCTGACGATGGACGGCACCGACAGCGCGACGTCGGATACGCCGTGGAAATCGTGGAGCACGGGCGATACCGGCATGACCGCGCGCTCGTCGTTGAGGATCGCTTCGACGATCCGCGCGCTCGTCAGCCCGATCGCGTAGTTCGTCGCGCCCTTTCCCTGGATGACCTTGTAGGCGGCGTCACGCACATCGATCGCGATCTGGTCGAGCTCGTCCTTGGTCATGCGCGGGTGGCCCTCGGACTCCCAATCCAGGATCGGCACGGTGCCGATCGTGGCGCGTGACCACAGCGGGAACTCGGTGTCTCCGTGCTCGCCGACGATCGACGCGTGCACGCTCGAGGTCGAGACCCCGGCGCGCTCGGCGAGCTTCCAACGCAGCCGCGATGTGTCGAGCACCGTGCCTGAGGCGAAGATCCGCTCGGGCGGCAGCCCGGTCGCCTCTTGCGCGAGCACCGTGAGCACATCGCAGGGGTTCGTCACGAGCACATAGACGGCCTTCGGGGCCACGCTGAGCAGGTCGGGCATCATCGACGCGATGATCCCCGCGTTCACGCCCGCGAGCTCGATGCGTGTCTGGCCGGGCCGCTGCTTCGCGCCGGCCGTGATGACGACGACGTGCGATCCCTCGACGACCGACAGATCGCTGCCGCCCGTGATGTCGCTCGTGCCCGTGAACTGGGTGCCGTGCGCGAGGTCGAGCACTTCGGCTTCGACCTTCTCAGTGGCGATGTCGTACAGGGCGACATGCCGCGCGGATCCCCGGATCAATGCGGCGTAGGCGGCGCTCGAGCCGACGCTTCCGGCCCCGACGATGGTGACTTTCGAATTCTCGATGACTGCCATGCGGCCAGTGTGGCAGGCGGTGGATGCCGCGGGCCAGGGCCTGACGCGTCGGGGAGCGCGAGGTTGGCACAGAACCCGCGCTGCATGCTCAGGCGCTCTCGGGCCGCGATGGATTGCGGATGCCGGCGAACGAGACGACACCGCCGGCGATCATGAGCGCCGCGGTGACGACGGCGGCGCGATGGAACCCGCCCAGATCGAGAGCACCGCCCAGGATCGTGGCGAGGAGGGCGATCGTGAGCAGTCCTGCCACGCGGGAGACGGCGTTGTTGACCGCCGACGCGATGCCCGAGCGCTCGGTGTCGATCGCGCCCAGGATCGCCGAGGTCAGCGGGGCGACCGTGATCGACAGGCCGAGGCCCATGACGAGCATGCTCGGCAGGACCTGCCACCAGTACGAGAAGTCTTCGGCGACGGTGAGAAGAAGGAGCGAACCCGCGCCCATGAGCAACGGGCCGACCGTCATGAACAGGCGCGGCCCCCACCGCCCGGCGAGGTCGCCGACGCGGGAGCTGAGCAGGATCATGAGCACCGTGATGGGCAGGCTGGCCAGCCCCGCCAGGGTCGCGGACAGTCCGGCGCCCTGCTGCAGGTAGACCGCGACGACGAAGCCGTTGAGTGCGAGTGCCCCATAGATGAACAGCGTTGCGAGGTTGCCGGTCCAGAAATTGCGCACGCGGAAGAGATCGAGCGGCAGGATCGGAGCGGTCGCGGTGCGCTGACGGATGAGGAACCCCGCGAACAGGACGGCGCCGATCACGAAGGGAGCCCAGACAGCGGGGGAGTTCCACCCGAACCGGGGCTCTTCGATGAGCGCGAACACCATCGCACCGAGCCCCAGCGTGCAGAGCACGGCGCCCAGCCAGTCGATCGCGGCATCCGTTCGTCGTGTGTCGCGCACGTCGGCGCGCACCATGAGCCACAACGTCACGCCGATCGGCACGACGTTGATGAGGAACGCCAGGCGCCACGAGAGCAGGTCGACGAAGACGCCGCCGATGACCGGTCCGAGCACCATCGCGCCGGTGGTGAGCGCCGTCCAGGTGCCGATCGCGCGAGCCTGCGCTGCCCCGTGGAACGTCGAGGTGATGAGCGCGAGGGAGCTGGGCACGAGAAACGCGCCGGCGGCGCCCTGCACAGCGCGCGAGACGATGAGGAACTCGGCCGTCGGAGCCGCGGCGATCGCCAGCGATGCGAGCCCGAACCCGATCAGGCCGATCCGCAGCACGAGCATGCGGCCGAACGCATCGCTCACCGACCCTGCGACGAGGATCAGTGCGCCGAGCGTGATCAGGTAGGAGTCGACGACCCACTGCTGCGTCGTGAGCCCGCCTCCGAGTTCATCTTCGATCGCCGGGAGCGCGACGTTCACGACCGTGCCATCGAGGAAGGCGACGAAGGATGCCAGGACGGCGATGGCGAGCACGAGTCGCTCGTTCACGCCCGGGGTGGTCGCCATGAACACACGGTACGCCGGGGGCCGGACAACCGGTGAAGTTCGATTCGCGGCATCCGTCGGCGTGCCGTAAACTCTTCCGCGGTGACGTGTCCGAGCGGCCGAAGGTGCAACACTCGAAATGTTGTGTAGGTTCACCCCTACCGTGGGTTCAAATCCCACCGTCACCGCCATTGTCGAAGCCCCGCGATCCCTTGTAAACACTGGGATCGCGGGGCTTTCACTTTGCCCCAAAGGTGGTCCGTGCCCACATCCTGCCCACATCCGAAAGAGAATCAGGCGATGTGATGACTCAGGACATCGGTGACACTGTTGGGCTCCTAGGTGGTGACACTTCTCGTCTATCTGTGACGGATGAGCCGTGTTGTGGCCTGGCGGTGGCGGAAGGGACGAGGAGATCGGGAGGCGGGCTATTGCTCGGCCTTCATGGCGTCCTGGATGCGGCGGTCGAGGTCGTCGAGTTCGGCGAGCACTTCGGATGCCGCCCAGACGCGGTCCTTCTTGCGACCGGTGATTTCTTCGAGGAAGCCGGCTTCAACGAGCCGGTCGATGACGCGGTACGCCTGGCTGATGGTGGTGCCTGCGGTGGCGGCGTCGATTTCATGCACGGACATGACCGGGTGGTCATAGAACGCGTCGATGAGGATCCCGGCTGCCGAGCCGGCGCGGGGCTTCAGGTCCGCACGCCACTCGCCGGGCATGGCCGTGAGGCGTGCGATGGTCTCGCGGGAGGCGGTGGCAGCGACGCGGGCTGACAAGGCGAACAGGAGGATGAGCGGGGCCGGGTCGCCGAGGCGGTACGAGCCGAGCGCGGCGAAGTAGTCGTCGCGGCGGGCAAGGAGCCCACTGGCGAGGGGGACGACCGCATTCTTGGTGGCACCGCGACGTCGGAGCGCGGCAGAGACGAGCGCACGGCCGATGCGACCGTTGCCATCTGTGAAAGCGTGGATGGACTCGAACTGGGCGTGACCGATAGCGGCCTGGACGAGTGCGGGCACGTCGTCGCGGTTGAGGTAGGCGACGAGGTCGTCCATCAGTGCGTGCACGCGCTCGGGTGCGGGCGGGACGTGCAGGGCGCCGCGCGGCGAGTGGTCGCTGCCACCGATCCAGTTCTGCATGTCGCGGAAGCGCCCGGCGTAGTCGGCTTCCTCGGGGTCGTCGGCCATGAGTGCGCGATGCGCGCTGGTGAGAAACTCGAGCTCGAAGCGGCGAGCATCTCCGACCGTGGTGATCAGCTCGTGGAGGGAGTGGGAGGCGGCGACCATGCTGGTGGCCGACGAGTTGCCCTTGTTTCCAGCGATCGCTTTCGCGTAGTCGCGGGCGGTCGCGTTGATGCGCTCGATCTTGGAGGAAGCGGCCGACTCGGATCGGACCATGAAGCGACTGAGCGCGGCCGAGTGTCCCTCGGCATCGGTGTCGGCCTGAGCGACAGCGAGCAGAGCTTTCTCGGAGGCGATCATCTCCTCGAGCTGCGGGACGTAGTCGAGCTCGGCGATGAAGGGTGGGATGGTGGCGTCGACGGCGCGCGTCATCCGGTCCTCGCGAGTGCCACCGCGCACCTGCTGGCGCCACGGCAGCGTCTCGACGCCGTGCGTCGGCCACCGGGTGGTCGACTTGCTCATATCTGCGATTTTAGCGTCCCTAACTCGCATCCGTCATCAATGGATGCGAATTAACCGAGACGGAATCGTGGGCGCGGGGTGTGGTCAAGGTCTAGATCGTGTGCGGCGCGACACCGCGAGCGCGGCGGTCGACGGCCAGCCTGTGGGGTGACGTCGGTGAGGGGGCTGTGCAATTAAGCCGACAGCATGTCGGTAAGGTGGAGTCATGGAGATTCTCAAGAACGTCATCCTCGCTCTGCACATCATCGGCGTCGTGGCGCTGCTGGGAGGAGTCCTCTATCAGACCGCTGCGATGCGCAAGGGCAAAGCCCGCGTGCTTCCCGCGATGATGCACGGCGCGTGGACGATGCTGATCACCGGAGTGCTGCTCGTGGGGCTGCAGTATCCGCTGGGCAACGACGTGAACAACGCCAAGATCTCCGTGAAGCTCGCCGTCCTCGTCGCGATCATCGTGATCGCTCTCATCAACCGCAAGCGTGAGACCGTCGCGTCATGGGTGCTCCCGGTGATCGGAGGCTTGACCGTGGTCAACGTTCTCCTGGCTACCGTATGGCGGTAGGCCCGCGCCGCCCGAGTGGGGGCAGCGTGCCGAGGACTCGACCGGTGCGCGAGCGCCGACCATAATTGCGAGATGCCGAAGATCTCCGCGCCCACAGTGGCCGAGCACCGCGCGAATCAGCGCGCGGCGCTTATCCGTGCGGGCGAAGCGGTGTTGCTCGAGTCGGGGCTCGCGGCCGTCACGCCACGCAGCGTCGGTGAGCATGCGGGGATGGCGCGGTCGAGCTTCTACGACTACTTCGCGACCAAGGATGACCTGCTCGTCGCGATCGCCATCGATGCGATCGAACGGTGGGATGCCGAGATCGACGAAGAGTTGTCCGGGGCCGAGCCGGGCCTGGAAGAACTGCGCCGATTCATCGACGCGACGATGTCGATGACCGCGGCGGGCAAGCACGCGATCGCGGATGCGCTCCGTGACGCGAATCTGAGCCCTAGTCGCCGCGAGGATCTGATGACCTTGCATGACGCGCTCCTGAGGCCGCTCATTCGAGTTCTCTCGGACTTGGGGATGTCAGCGTCGAGATCCGCCATCATGCTCGTGCAGGGCGTCCTCAGTGCCGGTGTGCAGTTGGTTACCCACGGTGTGGATCATCGGACCGTCGCGGACGATGCTTTCCGCCTTCTCACGCGCGGTCTGACCGACTGAACCGACCCCCAATGCCGGCGCGACGGTGCCTCTTCGCGTCGTCGTGGTCAATTTGGCGATCGCCGATTCGCGACATAGTGTCGGAATGTTGTCGACACACTGTCGGCAAGATCCGCTCTTGGAGAGTCCCCCATGTTTCTTGCGTTGCGCGAACTGCGCTTTGCCCGCGGACGATTTACGTTGATGGGCGTTGTGATCGCCCTGATTTCGGTGCTCGTCGTTCTGCTCTCGGGCCTGTCGTCGGGCCTCGTCAACGACGGCGTCTCCGGCCTCAAGGCCATGCCGGCCAGCGCCTTCGCATTCGACGAGGGCACGATGAAGGACAACGCCTTCAGCCGCTCCGTGGTGGACGACGAACAGCTCGCCGTGTGGCAGGAGGCCGACGGCATCGCCGAGGCTGAGCCGATGGGCGTGAACATCGTCAACGGTGTGACCGATGACGGCACGCAGATCGACCTCACGCTGTTCGGCGTGGAGCCCGGCGGGTTCCTCGCGCCTGCGGTCTCCACCGGGGAGGGTTTGGGATCTCTCGGCGGGATCGTCGTATCCGAACCGCTGCGCGATGAGGGAATCGAACTCGGGACGGTGGTCACCCTGGACCGGCTCGATATCGAACTCACCGTCGTCGGATTCACCGAAGGGCAGGCCACGTTCGGACACGTCGACGTCGCGTACCTGCCGCTGGACACCTGGCGGCTCATGGCTGCAGGTCAGGCCCAGCCCGGTGAACCCACCGCCGCGCAGGTGGACGCGATGGACTTCCCGTACGCGAGCGTCGTGGCCCTCCTCGCCGAAGACGGCGCGAAGCCGGACTGCGAACTCGTCGACGCCGACGCCGGCACAACGACGATGACCCTCACCGAATCGTTCAACGCGTCGCCCGGATACGAGGCAGAGACCCTCACGCTGAGCATGATCCAGGTCTTCCTCTACGCGATCTGCGCATTGGTGGTCGGCGCCTTCTTCACGGTGTGGACGATCCAGCGCTCGCACGACATCGCCGTGCTCCGCGCCGTGGGCGCCTCGAGCAACTATCTGCTGCGCGACAGCCTCGCGCAGGCCGCGATTCTGCTCTTCGGGTTCACCGCGCTCGGCGTCGCAGCCGGGATCGGGCTGGGGGCTGCGATGCCCGCGGCGATGCCCTTCGACCTCGAACTGGTTCCGATCGCGATCGCTTCGGCGACGACGATCGCGCTCGGCCTGATCGGCGCCGCCATCGCCGTTCTCCGTATTGCCCGCGTCGACCCGCTTCGTGCCCTGGGAGGACAACGATGAGCTCTGCAACCACCCCCGCCCTGAAGATCAGCAACGCCGTCCTCGAACTCGGAGACGGAGACTCCCGCGTCCGCGCGCTCGACGACGTCTCGCTCGCCGCGATGCCCGGCGAACTGGTCGCCATCGTCGGCCCGTCCGGCTCAGGCAAGTCCTCCCTGCTCGCGATCGCCGGTGCCCTTGCCAGCCCCGACAGCGGCACCGTCGAGGTGCACGGCACCGACCTTGCAACGATGTCCAAGCGCGCGGCCGCACGCTTCCGGTTGCGCAACATCGGCTTCGTGTTCCAGTCGGGCAACCTCCTGCCCTCGCTCACCGCCACCGATCAGCTCCGGCTGGCCGGGAAGCTCGCGGGCAACCGCCACGTCGAGGCTCACGCACTGCTGGACTCCGTCGGTATGGCGCACCGGGCCGGGCACCGTCCGGGGGAGCTGTCTGGAGGCGAGCGCCAGCGGGTCGGTATCGCGCGCGCGCTCGTCAACGACCCGACGTTGCTTCTCGTCGACGAACCGACGGCCGCACTGGACCGTCGGCGCAGCCACGAAGTCGTCCAACTCCTCGCCGACCGCGCACACGACTCCGACGTCGCCGTCGTCATGGTCACGCACGACCGTGACGTGCTCGAGCATTGCGATCGCATCCTGGAGATGGTCGACGGACGCCTCGGAGCGCCAGTCCTCGCCCACTGACCTTCCGCGATGAAGCCTCGGGCGCCGATGCCGACGGGTCGACTCGCGCGACCGGACTCGCGGATACGAGGCGTCAGCGATCAGCGGCAGCTCGCGAAGCCGCCGCTGAGGCACACGGTGCCGCCAGCGTCGGGAACGCGAGCAGGACCATGTCCACGAGCCGGTCGAGCGGACGAGTGAGCGGATCGGTCGTGGGCAGGCCGAGGGCGAGCTCGTAATCGACGATGACCTCACCGACCTGATCGTCACTCATGTGCTCGTGGTTGATCGTGACGCCGATGACCTTGGTGTCGGCGAACGTCTCGATCAACGCGATCTCGCTGGCGACGGTCGGCATCGGGATCATCGGGAAGTCCCCGAGCGTCTCGCGGCCCGGAGCGTGCTGCACGATGACCGCGGACGGCCGGCTTCCGCGCAGGATGTAGGCAGAGGTCAAGTAGGCGGGGTGGCTGAGCGCACCCTGCCCTTCCACGACGATGATGTCGGGGTTCTCGCCTTCGTATGCTGCGACGACCTGGTTCTCCACCTCGCCTGAGCAGAACTGCGGGACCAGGGCATCGAGGGCGACGCCGTACTTGCCGCCTTGGATGAGACTCGTCTGGCCGGTGCCGACGAGGACAGCCTTGATCCCTCGCGCATTGAGGGACTGGACCAGGAGCGTCGCCGTCGTGCGTTTTCCGATGGCCCCGTCCGTGCCGAGGACGGCGATTCGAGGGCAGGTCACATCGAAGATCCGGCCGGAGAACTGGTGAAGATCCCTCTTCGCCTTGGGGCGGCGCACATCGGTGATCGTCACGTCGGCGCGGAGGCTGGCGGCCGCGAATTCGAGATCGTCGTTCAGGAATTCGTGCAGGCCGTTGATGATGTGCATTCCCCGGGCGACACCGTCGAGCAGCACGAGGCGCTGGGCCGCTGTGAGCAGGCCGTCGGCGGGCGCAACGCCGCAGATGAGGTAATCGGGCACGCGGCCGGCGTGGGCGATGGCTTCCTCGAGGCTCGCCAGCACGGGGATGCCGTTCGGGTCGCCGTCGAGCAGTGCGCCGGCGTCGGCTCCTGCCCGGGTGCTGTCGACGACGCTGAGGATCTCGTACTTCTCGGAATGGCGAACCAGCCCGTTCGCGGTCTTGCCGTCCTGTTCGCCGAACTGCCCTTCGCAATAGACGATGGCGGTCGTGCCGAGCGGCACCGGGCTGGAATCGGGATCGGTCAGGAGCATGTCATTCCTCTGAGTCACTCAGAGGAGGCGACGGAATCGTGGCCGGGCCGAGAGGCCCAACGGTCAACGAGAAGTCTTCCCTGATCCGACGTCTGCCGGAACCCCCACCATACGCTCGTGCTGCCGGCCGGGCGCGGCATCCCGCTGTGAATCGTCACGACAGTGGTAACGCGGCCGCCGCGCACGTGTCTGCCGCCCGGACGCACGGCGCGCGAAGCAGGGAGCGCGGCTGAGTATCTTTGTCTGAGTCGTGGAGGGACTCCCATGAAGCGTGACGATCACCCCGCGCCGGCGGACACGTCCCGGCGCGGTTTCCTGAAGCTCGGCGGTGTCGCAGCGGCAGGTGCCCTCGCCGGCGGAGGTGTGGGCGCCGGAATCGGCGCGGCAGCGGGCTATCGCAGCGGATTCGCCGCCGGGTCGGAGGACTTCGGAGCTCTCGAGCCGAGATCACGCCCCGGCTTCGATCACGTCGTGGTGGTGATGGGGGAGAACCGCTCCTTCGACAACCTGCTCGGCTACCTGTACACGCCCGAGGACCCGCCGCAGGGCGCATCGTTCAACGGCTTGGCATTCGGCGACTACGCCAACGCCGCGCCCGATGGCACGGCGATACCCGCTCACGTGTACGAGGGGCCGACCGACACCGTCATGGGCCTTCCCAATCCCGACCCGGGTGAGGAGTACCCGCACGTCGACACGCAGCTGTTCGACCGCGTCGAGCCGCCCGGCAACGAGCATCTGTGGGTCGAGCAGATGGCCTCGCCCTACAACGCCCCGAGGGCCGACGAGACTCCGACCAACGCAGGCTTCGTGCGGGACTACTTCATCAACTATCGACGGCTGAACAAGGGCACCGAGCCCTCGGCGGAGCAGCTGCGCCCCATCATGGGCAGCTTCTCACCCGGGATGCTCCCCGTGCTGTCGACGCTGGCGCGCGAGTTCGCCGTGTTCGACAACTGGTTCTGCGCGGTGCCGTCGCAGACCTTCTGAAACCGGTCGTTCTTCCACGCCTCCACGTCGCACGGATTCGTCACGAACAAGCACGGCGGCGGGTACGACAAGTGGATCGACGCGCCCGCGGCTCCCACGATCTTCAACCGCCTCGAAGACGCCGGGCTGGACTGGAGGATCTACTACGACGAGCTGCAGCTCATCGCGTTCACGGGGGTTCTGCACGCGCCCGTGCTGGAGAAGTACTGGAAGACGAACCACTTCGCGACCATGGAGCAGTTCTACGACGACGCCGCCAACGGAAACCTGCCGGCGTACTCGTTCATCGAGCCGCGGATGGCGTTCAATCACAACGACTTCCACCCGCCGTTCGGCGCGCTCCGCGAGAGCGACGTCGATGGTCTCGACGTCGTCGACAGCGCGGTGTCGGATGTGCGCGCCGGAGAGGCGCTGATCCACGACATCTACAGCGCTGTGAGGAACTCCCGCGCCGACACGGGGTCCAACGCCGTCAACACGCTGCTGCTCATCACGTTCGACGAGCACGGCGGCACCTACGACCACGTCGCGCCCCCGAGCGCCGTGCCACCCCACGCCGATGCCGCTCCCGGTGAGATGGGGTTCGGTTTCGACCGACTCGGATGCCGCGTCCCGGCGATCGCCGTATCGGCGTACACCCGCCGGGGAACCGTGATCAACGACGAGATGCACCACGGCGCGGTCATCAAGACGCTGAGCGAACTGCACGGCCTGGAGCCGCTGACCCGTCGCGACGCCGGGGCGAACGATCTCTTCTCGATCGTGAACCTCGATGCCCCGCGGCATCCGGATGACTGGCCGGTCACCGTGCCGCAGTGGCTTCCCGCCAATCCGCAGGAGGAACCGCCCCACCCGGCCCATGCGCACCGGACGAAGCCGCTCAGTCCGCCCGGACGCGGTCTGGTCGGCCTGCTGCAGGCGAGGTTCGGTGACGGCGACATGCCCGAGGCGGAAACGTATGCCGAGGCGTATGAGCAGCTGCACCGACTCGGCTACGGAATCATGGGGGCACGCTGAACGACGTGTACGCGACGTCACCGGCCCGCTACGCTCATCCCAGCAACACCCGAAGATCGCCCATTCTTGAAGGGGTTCCATGGGAAAGTTCCTCTACGACGGTCGGCTGAGCGTCGATTTCGAAGACCGTCTGCTCGCGCATCTGCAGGTCACGATCACGACGAAGCTGCGCCGGGGCGAGCCGTTCACCTTCGTGTGGAAGGACGACACCAGCATCGGCGACGGGCGCACGATGGTGTGGCTGCACCCGGGCCTGTCGATCGTCTACAAGTTCTATGGCAGCCGGATGCCGCAGCTGAACCGCGCTTGGCTCGAGGCGCTCATGTATACAGCGAACTCTCCGACCGGACTGTACGTCGTGCCGGAACCGCCAGACCCGGCGTCACAGAACGGCACCGCGAATGAAGCGCATTGATGTCTTCTATGGCGGCCGTCAGTACAGCATCGGCGGGCGGGATCTCGACGATCTGAAGCGCGAGGTCGCCGAGGGCATCACGTCCGACGTTCCGCGTTGGCTGGTCATCAACGACGGGGAAGGCGCGCATCGACCGGCGCATCTCCTGCTCGCCCCGGGCATCGACATCGCGCTGATCCCCGTTCCCGCCGAGGATGACTGACCGCCCGATCAGGAACGGACGAGTCGGGCGATGGCGTCGCTGGCCTCTTTGATCTTCGCGGCGGCCTGATCGTCGTCCTGCCGGGCGGCGTCGAGAACGCAGTGCGTGAGGTGGTCGTCGAGCAACCCGATCGCGACGGCCTCGAGGGCGCTCTTGAGCGCGCTGATCTGCGTGAGAATGTCGATGCAGTACTTCTCATCGTCGACCATCTTCGAGATGCCGCGCGCCTGACCCTCGATCCGCTTGAGCCGGTTGAGGTACCGGTCCTTGTCGGTGATGTAGCCGTGGGTGTGAGGGACGTCGACGGTGGTCATGCGGGCTCCTTCGGGTGGTGCTGCAGAACGGCGCGCGTGCTGCTTTCCGGGGTGAGGTCTATGCGGCGCAGCAGCTGTGCGTTCAGGGCGACGACGACGGTGGACAGCGACATGAGGATCGCGCCGACCGAC
This sequence comes from Microbacterium sp. NPDC055910, assembly GCF_042271185.1. Lineage (NCBI taxonomy): Bacteria > Bacillati > Actinomycetota > Actinomycetes > Micrococcales > Microbacteriaceae > Microbacterium > Microbacterium sp. NPDC055910. Next base: position 21,744 of record NZ_JBHJZS010000028.1, on the reverse strand, counting down.
ATGGGCAGCACGAACCCGACGGGGGCGAGGACACCGGCGGCCAGCGGCACGGAGATCAGGTTGTAGCCCGCGGCCCACCACAGGTTCTGCGTCATCTTGCGGTACGCCGCGCGAGACAGCTCGATGACCGACAGCACACTGCGGGGGTCGGAGCCGGCGAGGATCACCCCGGCCGACGCGATCGCCACGTCTGTGCCGGCGCCGATCGCGATGCCGACATCGGCCTGCGCGAGGGCGGGTGCGTCGTTGACGCCGTCGCCGACCATCGCGACCTTGCGCCCCTCGCGCTGAAGGTCGGCGACGATGCCGGCCTTGTCTTCGGGGCGCACCTGCGCGAATACGCGATCGATGCCCAGCTCGGCGGCGACCGCGTGTGCGACGGCCTCGGCGTCGCCGGTGATCATGGCCACCTGCGCCCCGATCTCGTGCAGCGCGTCGACCGCCGCACGGGATTCGGGGCGGATCTCGTCGGCGAGCTTGAGGCCGCCGATCACCGCGCCGTCGCGGACCACGTGCAGGATGATCGCGCCCTCGGCGCGCCAGGCGTCGGCTTCGTCGACCTCGCCCTGACCGACTTCCTCGAGCAGGTGCGGTCCACCGACGCGGATCTGCGCGTCGTCGACCGTGGCCGTCACCCCGACCGCAGGAGACGACGAGAAATCGGTCGCCCTCGGCACGCGCAGGTCATCGTCCTGCGCGGCGCGGACGATGGCCTTCGCCAGCGGATGCTCGCTGTCGCTCTCCGCAGCCGCCGCGAGGGCGAGCACGTCGGCGGCATCCCACTGGCCGACCGGATGCGCGGCGGTCACGGTCGGCTCGCCCTTCGTGAGCGTTCCGGTCTTGTCGAACAGGACCGTATCGACGGTGCGCATGCTCTCCAGGGCGAGCCGGTCCTTGATGAGCACTCCGCCTCGCGCGGCACGCTCGGTCGCGATGGCCACCACGAGCGGGATCGCCAGCCCGAGCGCGTGCGGGCACGCGATCACGAGCACCGTGATCGTGCGCACGACGGCGTCGTCGGGACTGCCGACGAGCGTCCACACGATGGCGGTGACGGCGGCGGAGAGCAGGGCGAACCAGAACAGCCATCCCGCGGCCCGGTCGGCGATCCGCTGCGCCCGGGACGACGAGCTCTGTGCTTCGGCGACGAGTCGCTGGATGCCCGCGAGGGTCGTCGCGTCGCCGATCGCCGTGACCTCGACCCGCAGGCCGGAGTCCGTGGCGACGGTGCCCGCCGTGACGGCATCCCCCACCGTGCGCGCAACCGCCCGGGATTCGCCGGTGACCATCGATTCGTCTACATCGGCGCGACCGTCGACGATCGTCCCGTCTGCGGGGATGCTGCCACCCGGCCGGACGAGGACCACGTCGCCCACCCGCAGATCTGCCGGCGCGACAGCGACGACCTGGTCGCCCTCGACGCGCTCGGCTTCATCGGGCAGCAGTGCCGCGAGGCTGTCGAGGGCGGAGCTGGTCTGCGCGAGCGAGCGCATCTCGATCCAGTGACCGAGGAGCATGATCACGATGAGGAGCGCGAGCTCCCACCAGAACTCCAGCTCGTGGTGCAGCAGGCCCAGCGTCGCGCCCCACGACGCGAGGAACGCGACGGTGATCGCCAGACCGATCAGCAGCATCATGCCGGGTCTGGCCGAGCGCAGCTCGCTGACGGCGCCCGTGAGGAACGGCCATCCGCCCCACGCGTACATGACCGTGCCCAGGGCGGGGGCGACCCACAGTGCCCAGCCCGGCACCTCGTAGCCGAGGATCATCGCGAACATCGGCGAGAGCGCGACGACCGGCACGGCGATGATCAGGTTGATCCAGAAGAGCCGGCGGAACTGCCCGACGTGGTCGCCGTGCCCCGCATGGCCGTGACCGCCGTGCCCGTCGTGCTCGGCGTGGCCGTCGTGATCCGCGTGCCCGTCGTGATCCGCGTGCCCGTCGTATTCGGCGTGCCCGCCGTGTTCGGCGTGTTCCGGGGATGCGTGGTGGGGCGCGTGCGGATCGGTCATGCGTTCACTTCCCTTGCGGCCGGGCGGCGGTGCTCCGGAAGCCGCGCAGTCGCAGGCTGTTGCCCACGACGAACACGCTGGACAGCGCCATGGCGGCTCCGGCGAGCATGGGGTTGAGCAGACCCAGGGCGGCGACCGGGATGGCGGCCACGTTGTAGGCGAAGGCCCAGAACAGGTTCGACCTGATCGTGCCGAGTGTCCTGCGCGAGAGGCGGATCGCGTCGACGGCGCTGCGCAGGTCACCGCGGACGAGAGTGATGTCGGACGCTTCGATCGCGACGTCCGTGCCGGTGCCCATCGCGAGCCCGAGGTCGGCCTGCGCGAGGGCGGGCGCGTCGTTGACCCCGTCTCCGACCATCGCGACGACCTTCCCGTCGCGCTGCAGCGCCGCCACGACGTCGACCTTGTCCTTCGGCAGCACCTCGGCCGAGACATGCTCGATGCCGACCTCGGCGGCGATGCGGCGGGCGACGGCCTCGTTGTCACCGGTCAGGAGGATCGGGGTCAGCCCGAGCGCCTTCATCTTCGCGATCGCTTCGGCGCTCGTGGGCTTGACGGTGTCCGCCACGACGAGCACGCCGCGCGCGGCGCCGTCCCACCCGACGGCGACGACGGTCTTGCCTTCGTCCTCGGCCCGCGCCTTGGCGGCAGCGGTCTCGGCGCTCAGCTGCTGCGACCCCTCGCCCAGCAGCGACTCGCGGCCGACGAGCACGGCGCGCCCGTCGACGATGCCCTGAACGCCCTTGCCCTCGATGTTGGTGAAGCCCTCGACCGGGAGCAGGGTGCCGGTTCGCTGCGCGGCATCCTTCGCGATGGCCTGCGCGATCGGGTGCTCCGACGCGTCTTCGAGCGCGCCCGCCAGGCGGAGCAGCTCGTCGGGGTCGGTTCCGGGCTCGGCGATGACCTCGACGAGCGTCATCTTGCCGGTTGTGACCGTGCCCGTCTTGTCGAGGACGATCGTGTCGACCTTGCGGGTGGACTCGAGCACCTCCGGGCCCTTGATGAGGATGCCCAGCTGAGCGCCGCGACCTGTGCCGACGAGCAGTGCGGTCGGGGTCGCGAGGCCCAGCGCGCAGGGGCACGCGATGACGAGCACGGCGACGGCGGCGGTGAAGGCGGCGGATGCCGGGAATCCGGCGCCCAGCCACGCGCCGAGGGCGATGACCGCGATGACGATCGCGATCGGCACGAAGACACCCGAGATCCGGTCGGCCAGTCGCTGCACCTCGGCTTTGCCGGTCTGGGCGTCCTCGACGAGTTTCGCCATCTGGGCGAGCTGCGTGTCCGACCCGACCCGGGTGGCGCGCACGACCAGTCGCCCGCCGGCGTTCACGGTGGCGCCGGTGACGGGGTCGCCCGCGCCGACCTCGACCGGCACGGATTCACCCGTGAGCATCGACGCGTCCACGGCGGACGTGCCCGAGACGACGACGCCGTCGGTCGCGATCTTCTCACCCGGACGCACGACGAACTCGTCGCCGACCTGCAGATCGTCGGTCGGGATCTTCGTCTCGATCCCGTCGCGCAGCACCGACACGTCCTTCGCGCCCATCTCGAGCAGAGCGCGCAGAGCCGCTCCCGCCTGCCGCTTGGAGCGCTTCTCGAAGTACCGGCCCAGCAGGATGAACGTCGTCACCCCGGCGCCGACTTCGAGATAGATGTTGCCGGCACCGTCTGACGGGGCGATCGTGAGTTCGAACGCGTGGGTCATCCCGGGCATGCCGGCGGTGCCCAGGAACAGGGCGTAGAGCGACCAGAAGAAGGCGGCGAGGGTGCCCATCGAGATGAGCGTGTCCATCGTCGCGGCACCGTGGCGCAGGTTCGCCCACGCGGCCTTGTGGAACGGCCACGCGCCCCACACGATGACGGGCGCGGCGAGCGTCAGCGACGCCCACTGCCAGTACGGGAACTGCAGCGCCGGGATCATCGCCATCGCGATCACCGGCACGGTCAGGAGGGCTGAGATGACGAGTCGGGTGCGCAGCGATGTCAGTTCGGGATCGGCAGGCTCGGCAGCATCCGTCGCCGGTGTCTTCGGTGCGGGCAGCGCGGCGGTGTAGCCGGTCTTCTCGACCTCGGTGATCAGCTGCGCGGGGTCGTACCCGGCGGGCACGGTGACCCGGGCCTTCTCTGTGGCGTAGTTGACGGTGGCGGCGACCCCATCGAGCTTGTTCAGCTTGCGCTCGATGCGGTTCGCGCATGAGGCGCAGGTCATCCCGCCGATCGTGAGTTCGACGCGGTCACCGGCGGGCGTCGCGCGGGGATCGACGGCACTCATCGCGGGGGCTCCTCGGAGTGGGTGGGGGCCTGGTCGATCTCGGCCCGCTGGTTCCAGTCGGTGACGACGCTGTCGGGGACGACGGCCGCAGCGATGCCGTACGAGGCCGCGAAGGCGACCACCAGGCCGGCGGCGTAGAGGCTGAGTCGTCCCGCGGTGTTCATCAGACACGCACCGCCGTGTAGCCGGCCTCGTCGACGGCGGCCAGCACGGCGGCGTCATCGAGCGGCTGCGTCGCGGTGACCAGGAGCTTGCCGGTCTGGGCGCTGACCTGAACCTCGTCGACGCCGGCGATCTCAGCGACCTCTTCGCGAACCGACATCTCGCAGTGCCCGCAGGTCATTCCGGTCACCCGGTACTCGGTCGTCGCCATGATGCTCCTCCTTCGATACCCCCCGTGGGTATCCACGCAGGATAACGCATACCAGCGGCGGGTATTCCTGCGGGGCGGGATACATCGCGAGGATGACGCCGTTCACTCCCGAGGCCGATGGCACGGATGCCGCCCGCGACGAGGCTGGAAGCATGAACGCTCCAGTGCTGCACGCCCAAGGACTCGTCAAGACATACGGGTCGACCATGGCTCTCGCCGGTGTCGACCTCTCGATCCGCCGCGGCGAGTCCGTCGCCGTCATGGGGCCTTCGGGATCGGGCAAGACGACACTCATGCATGTCCTCGCCGGTATCACCGCCCCGGATCAGGGGGCCGTCACGTTCGCGCCGGCATCCGGGCCCGCCGCGCAGGTCACCGGCCTCAGCGAGACGCGACGCTCGAAGCTGCGTCGCGACAGCTTCGGATTCGTCTTCCAGCAGGGGCTGCTCATCCCCGAGCTGACAGCGATCGAGAACGTCGCCATCGCCCTCATGATCACCGGATGCGGGCGCGACGAGTCGATGAAGCGCGCGGCATCCTGGCTCACCGCCCTCGGGCTGGCCGGCATGGAGGAGCGCCGCATCGGCGAGCTCTCGGGAGGTCAGGCGCAGCGCGTCGCGATCGCCCGCGCGCAGGTCACCGGTGCCGAAGTGGTGTTCGCCGACGAGCCGACCGGCGCGCTGGACTCGCGCACGTCGGTCGAGGTCATGGACGCCCTGCTGTGGGCGACGACGCAGCAGGGGCGCACGCTCGTCGTGGTGACGCACGACGCCGATGTCGCTGCTCGCTGTTCGCGCACGCTCTCGGTGCGCGACGGCCGCCTGATGCCCGAGGGGGTCTCGGCATGAACCCGCGCGTCTTCCTGCTGCTGATGCGGCCGACGCGCGGGCAGTACGACGTGCTGGCGCTTCCCGTCTTCGCGTTCGCGGTCGTGAGCACCCTGGTGCTGACGGTCGTGGGCGGCGCCCAGTCGTTCTGGGCATGGCAGGACCCCGAAGCGCCGATCTACCACGCGCTCGCCGCGATCGCGCTCGTGCTGCTGGTCGTCCCCCTCGTCACGCTGGGTGGAGCGGCGGCGCGGCTGTCCGCACGCCGCCGCGACGAGCGCCTCTCGACGCTTCGACTGCTCGGGGTCTCTCCCGCGGGCGTCGTCGGGGCGACGGTCGCCGAGTCGGCCCTGGTCGCCGCCGTCGGTGCCGTCGCCGGGTTCCTCCTGTACCTCGTACTCGTGCCCCTCGTGGGACTCATCCCGTTCCGCGGCGAAGCTCTCGGAGCGGGGTCTGTGCTGCTGCCCGCGGGCGCGGTGCTGGGCATCATCGTCGCGATCGTGCTGCTGGCCGCCACGAGCGCCGCCATCGGACTGCGCAAGGTCGTGATCTCGCCCCTCGGCGTCCGCACTCGGGCAACCGCGGGCACATCGCACTGGATCCGCGCCGTCATCACCGTCGTCGCGCTGGTGGTGGCCTACGTGCTCATCTCCGCCGTTCCGAGCGCGGCCGAGATGCTGCCGACCATCATCGTGCTCTCCGCCGTCTTCGCCATCGCCTTCGCCGTGCTCAACGTCATCGGTCCCTGGGCGATCCGTCTGCAGGCGCGCCGGCGGCTGCGCCGTGCGACGCGGGCCGATCAGCTGCTCTCGGCGCGCACCGTGCTCGAAGCGCCGAAGGCGGCGTGGCGTCAGGTGGGCGGCATCGCTATGGCGAGCTTCATCGCCGTGTTCGCCGGAACGGGCGTCGCCCTGCTCGATGTCATGGGCAACGGCTCGATCGAGGACATCCAGCTCGCCGTCGACATCCGCACGGGCGTCGTGATCACCCTCGTCGCATCCTTCCTCATGGTCGCCGCCTCGGTCGGCGTGAACCAGGCCGCAGAGATCCTCGACCGGCAAGAGCTGAACGCGAGCCTGCACCGCCTCGGGATGCCGATGGAGACGGTGGAGCGCGCGCGCCGCAACGCCATCATGCGCCCTCTGCTGCTCACGGCGGTCGGCTCGGCGCTGTGCGCCGGTGTGATGATCTTCCCGCTGCTGGGCATCGCACTGATCACGGCTCCGGTCTCGCTGCTCACGATCGCGACGGTCATCGCCGTCGGCTTCGCCGTCATGTGGCTCAGCACCCGCGTGACGCGGCCGATCCTGGGGCGGGCGTTCGCCTGAGTTGGGGCGGCGTGGTCGAGGGCGCGTGCACCGTGTCGGGCCGTGGGGGCGACACGCCGGTGTCGGGATGCCCCGGCCCGGCGTGTCGGGGCGGGGGTCCGACATCGTGCCCAGGGCCTGGGCCCTGGACCCAGACCCCGGGCCCAGACCCCGGACCCAGACCCCGGACCCAGACCCCCGGACCCCCGGGGCGCGGCCCTCAGCAGTACACGAGCACGAGGCTTCCGCCGCCGCCGGGGGAGGGGCGGTACCGCGAGCAGAGCCGCGACTTCTTGCCGCCTCCGCCTCCCCCGCCGTTTCCGCCCACCGACGCCTGCCGGCGCGAGGCTTCGGCGCGGGCGGCTGCCTCGGCGGCTTCGGCTTCCTCCTTCTCGCGCTGCACGACGGCGGCGTGATCGGCCTGCGCCTTCTTCGTCGCCTCGACGTAGGCCGCAAGGCCGGTGAGGATCCGGTCGGCGTCGTCGGTCGAGGCCTGCTCGTTCACCTGCTGCGCCGCCGCGACCGCGACACCCGAGGCATCCGGTGCCTTCGCTGTCTGCGCGGTCACTTCCGCCGCCTGCGCCGATGCGCCCTCCGCGACCGCCTGCAGCACGGGCATGGCCGACTCGATGGCGGCGTCGAACTCGGCCATCCGCTTCTCTTCTGCCTGGATCAGCGCCAGCAGCTCGCCCGTCTCTGCTCTGATGGATGCCACCTGGGCACCGGTCTCGTCGATGATCTCGGGCGTGACGTCTTCATCGGCCACGGTCTGCGCTTTGCCGGGCGCCCGCTCCGCGCTGATCAGCTCGACCGCATCGCTGACTCCGATCGTCAGGAAGGACGCGGGAGAGGCCGGCTGCGGGGCTTCCTCACCCGCCTCGGTCGCGGCGACGACGGCGGCTTCGTCTTCGGTACGCAGCGCCTCGACCGCGGCCACGAGCTTCTCGTGCATCCGCGCGTCGGCGTCGGCCGGCTCGGTGGCCTCGCCGACCACCTCGCCCACGGCGCTGCCGGCCTCGGTGAGCTGCTGCACCTGCTCTGCCGTCAGGATCGGCGCGGGGGTCTGCCCGAGGTCGACCATGCGCGATCCGAGCGAGCGCGCCTCGCCCTCCTGTGCGAGGCGCAGGGCGATCGCCGCCTCGAGGTGCGACTCGGCCTCGGCCTTGTCGGCCAGAGCAGTGTCGCGCTCGTGCACGAGCGCTGAATACTCGTCGACGCGCTGAGCGTGCACGATCTGCGGCACCGCGATCCCGGCCGCCACGAGCACGAGCGCGAGGCCGCCGCCCACCCAGGCGAGCGTGCGCTTGGACCGCTTGCGCACGGGTTCGGCGGTGGGGGAGGCGGTGTTCTCGCTCATGGTCTTCAATCTGCCCGTGCGGCGTTCGCGGCGCACATATCCCCAACAACCCCGGACACGGCTCCGACGCGCGAAGCGGGCAGAATCTGAAGGACGGATGTCCCGACGACGAGGAGCGAGATGATCACCCCGCCGCTGCGCATCGACGACGTTCCCGAACAGCTCCGGGCGATGCGCGCACAGGCGGGCGAGCCCTCGTACGCCGAGATCGCCCGCCGGGTCACCGCTCAGCGTGCCGCGCGAGGTGCGGCATCCGTCGTCTCGCGAGCCACCGTGTACGACTGCTTCCGCGAGGGTCGCAAGCGGTTCGACGTCGAACTCGTGCTCGCGATCGTGCGCGCCCTCGCACCCGCCGAGGCGACCGTCTCGGCGTGGACGGCGGCCCTGGCGGCGCTGGGCCAGCGCACCGCGGCGGCGGGCCTGGTCACCGTCACCGACGAACTGCCCGCCGCGGTCGCACCGTTCGTGGGACGCACGCGCGAGCTCGCGCTACTGACGCGGGGAACGAGCGCGCACTGGATCCACGCGATGCCCGGCGCAGGCAAGACCACCCTCGCCATGCAGGCGGCGCGCACGGCGCGGGCCTCAGGTCACGTCGGGGGTGTCATCGTCGTCGACCTGCGCGGGCACAGTCCCGTCGGGCCTCCCGCCGCCCCGCACGCGATCGTGCGCGCCGTGCTGCGACACCTCGGCGACAAGAACAACGGTCTGTCGGTGACAGCGGCCCGACGCCAGCTGCGCGACCGACTGCGTGCGACCCGCACCATGCTGCTGCTCGACGACGCCGCGTCACTCGAGCAGGTCGAGGCGATCGTCCCGCACCCCGCCGGGGTCTCGGTCATCGTGACGAGTCGTATCGTGCCGCGGTCGACGACGTTCCGTCCGCTCGAGCTCGCGCTGTTCGCGCCGTACGAGTCCCTCGCCCTGCTCGACGCCGTCGCCGGGCGGGCGACGATCGAGCGCGACCCGGCGGCGGCCGAGGCGCTGCTGCAGCTCACCGACCACCAGCCGCTCGCGGTCAGCATCACGGCGGCGCGCGTCGCCGCGCGCGACACCTGGACCCTCGCCGAGCACCTCGAGCTCGCGCGCACCCGCCGCGCCAACCTGCGCCTCGACGAGCCGGTCAGCCGGTCGCTCGACCTCACCTACGGGCTGCTGCCCGATTCCGCGCAGCGCCTGCTCCGTGCGCTTGCCGCGCACCCCGTCGAGCTGCTCGATCGCGAGAGCATCGTGGCGATAGCGGATGCCGCACCCGACGTCGACGCGGATCTCGACCTGCTCGCCCGGCACAGCCTCATCGCGCGCACGGGCGACGGGCGGATCCGGATGCACGAGGCGGTGCGCATTCACGCCGTCGATCTGGGGCTCGAGGTCGATCCGTCGTCGCAGCGCCGTGCCGCGGCGGACCGGCTGCGGCAGAGCGTCGTGTCCCGCGCGTGGGCGGCGCACGCCGCGCGCAGTCGGTCGCGGCGGGCTCCCGGCCGTGCGCCCCGATGGCCCGTCGGCGAGGTCGAGCTCACCGCGCGCGAGGCCGAGGCGTTCTTCGCCGACGCCATCGACCTGCTGCTGCACATCGCGCTCGAGGCGTCCGCTGACGAGACGTCTCCCACCGTCACCCTCATCGCAGAGACGATCGACGACGCGCTGCACCGCGCCGGGCGCGCCGACGACGCCGTCGGGCTCTTCCGCGAGGCGCTGCGCGTGGCTCGCGCCGGCGGCGACCGCGAAGGCGAGCTGCGTGCCCTCGTCGACGTCGGATCGACGCTCACCCTCACGGGGCGTGCCGCCGAAGCGGAGGCGATGCTGTCGAGCATCGACCGGGAGGCGCCCGGATGGCCGCTCGAAGCACCGCTCGTGGGCAATGCCCTGGGGGCGAGCCTGCTCGCGCAGGGCCGGTTCGCCGAAGCGCGTGCGTCGTTCGAGGGCGGCCTGGTCGCCGCACGGGCGGCAGGTGATCTCTGGCGCGAGGGGATGCTCTGGAACAACATCGCGCTGCTGCACCTGCACACCGGCGAGCTCGACGAGGCGCGCACGGCGCTCGGCCGATCGATCGAGATCAGCACGCAATGCGGTGACGCCAGCGCCGCGGCCCGGGGCCGGGTCAATCTCGCGAAGCTCCTGCTCGATCTGGGCGACGATTCCGCCGCCGAGACACAGGCGCGTCAGGCGCTCGCCGACATGCAGGAGCTCGAGCATGTTCCCGGCGTCGTCGTCGCGTACTCGAACCTCGCCGCCGCCGTGTGTGCGCTCGGCCGGTTCGACGAGTGCGCCGAGATCGCCGAAGCGGGCCTGGCAGTCGCCCGCGAGGCCGGCATGAAGCGGTCCGAGTTCGAGCTCTTGCGCACGATCGGAGCGAGCCTGCTGGGCGAGGGGCGTCTCGGCGAGGCACGTGAGGCCTTCGAGCGGGCGCGCATTCTGATCGAGTCGATCGGCGACCGGCTGGGTGTGGCAGAGGTGGCCGAAGACCTCGGCGACTGCGCACACGCCGCGAACGACATCGCCGAGGCGCGGCGGCGGTGGCAGGAGGCCGTCGACGAGCACGCCGCGATCGACTCGCCGTGGGGCGCTGAGGTGCGCGACAAGCTCGAGTCGCTGCTCGCACCGCGGACGTGAAGCCGCCGGGCGCGGGTCGAATGAGCAGGTAGACCCTGTCCAAAGTTGTATGCTGTCTACTGCGTCCTCCCGTGCCCGACGGGGTAGGGAAACGCGGTGTGATTCTGGGGAAGAACGCCGACTCGCAGGGGATGCCCGGGGCGCTGCGAGGTACTGGGGAATCGATGGTGGCGGATGCGGGTGTGGGGCCCAGGCATCCGCCGCCTCGTCCGGTTCTTCCCGGTCAGTGGCCCGCCACGCGGCGGAGGTCGTCCAGCGCGGCATCGAACTCCTCCGCGCTCGCCGTGATGTCACCGGCTGCCGCCATCCACCCGCCCGCCATCGTCGAGATCGCCGCGTAGGCGGCATTCGTCGCGAGGGATGCCTCGGCGGTGGGGTCGTCGGGAAGCCGCGCGTGCTGGGGGTGCTCGATGAGCCAGTCGCGGACGCCGGACATCAGCAGGGCGGCGGAGTCGACCAGGATGAGCGTGCCCACGGCGCGTGCGTCGGGCTGGGTGCGGGTGAGTTCTTGACGTGCGCGAGCAACGTCGGTGTGGACGTGGGCGTGCCCGACGGAGGCGAAGATCAGCTCGAACACCCCGCGCGGAAGAAAGCCCGCGTGCGCGCTCAACACGGCCGAGGCGTCCTCTCCCTCGAGGATCTGCAGCTCGCGTCCCAGGATCGCGGCGTCGCGCGACGAGAAGTACTTGAAGAAGGTGCTGCGCGCGACGTCGGCACGATCGCAGATCTCGTCGACCGTGACATCGTTGAAACCCTGCTCGAGGGCGAGCGAGGTCGCGGCAAGCTCGATGCGGTTCTCCGTGTCGCGACGGCTGCGCTCGCGCGGGGATGGCGCTGCGCTCACGGGGTCGTCCCCAGGACGGTGCGCAGCTGTCCGAGTCGACGGATGACCTCGGATGCCGGATCGGTCAAGGCCTCCACGGGCACGCGCCATCCCTCGGCCGCGGCATACAGGACACCGTACGCCGCCGTGACGGCGAGGGTCGCCTCGCGCAGCGGATCGCGCGCGAGGCGCGCGGACTGCGGGTTCGCGCTCAGCCACCGGAAGGCGGCATCCGTGAGGTTCGCCTGTGACGTCACGAGGGCCGCGGAATACTGCCGCACCGCGACCGGCTCGTCGGCCAGCAGCCGCGTGCGAAGTGCGGTGACTCGGCTGTCGGACGCATCGGATGACGTCACGTGCGACACGGCGAGGGCGATGACGCCCATGACAGGATCGCCCCGGTACGCGCCGAAGGCCGCGGTGATCGCGTCGTCGTCCAGCACGGGCACGCTCCGGCCCAGGATCGCGGCATCTCGTGAGGGGTAGTAATTGAAGAAGGTGCTTCGCGAGACGTCGGCACGCCGGCAGATCTCATCGACCGTCGTGTGGTCGTAGCCGCGCTCGATCGCCAGCTCGACGCTCGCGAGGGCGATCGCGTCGTCCGTCTCGCGGCGCTTGCGCGCCCGGCGGCCTTCGTTGCTCAGCTCCGCACTCATCGTCCCCTCCAGCCCGTGTGGCCTGGCCAACCCTAACCCCGAGCGCGCATGTCCAGAGGACGTGCATCTGACGCCGTGAAGGTCAGGCCTGCATCGCCGACAGGGTCACCAGTGCCGTGACGATCGCGCCGTGCTTGAGGTCGAGCGGCTCGATGCGGTGGCGGGTGTCGGCGGCCGTGAGCAGCAGGCGGCTGCCCGCGGACTCGTCGTTGTAACCGCCGATGAGCCGGACGGCGGGAATGCCGGCGGCGAGGAAGTTCGCGTGGTCCGAGTTCGTCGTGTGGGCGTAGATCGGATGCACCGGGGTGCCGCCCAGCCGGCTCGCGCGCTGCAGCAGATCGAGGATGACCGGGTTGCCGGCGGTGAGCCCGTAGAGGCGCGGGTAGCCGACGGGGGTGTCGACGTTGACGTTGCAGTGGATGCGGCCGCGCTCGGCCTCGTCCAGGGAGGCGACGTACTCGGCGGAGCCGGTCAGAGCCCACTCCTCGAAGGTGAAGAGGGCGACCAGCAGCCCGCGCTCGCTGTCGGCGGCGCGCGGGCCGAGACGCCTGGCGACCTCGAGCACTGTCGCGAGGCCCGCGCCGTTGTCCATGGCGCTCTCGGCGAGGCCGTGACCGTCGATGTGCGCGCTCAGCACGACCACGTCGTCGGTCCGGCCGGGGAAGCGAACGAAGATGTTGCGACCGGTCCACTCGCCGGCGGTGGCCTCGTTGACCAGGTGCACCTCGGCCGGACCGAACGCGAGTGCTGTCGCGAGTTCGCTCGTCGCGTCGTGACTCAGCCCGAACGCGGGGATCTCGCCGGGCTCGCCGGTGCCGCCCGATCCACTCACGGCGCCGGCACCGGGCTGGTTGTTGCCGATGAGGAACGCGGCGGCGCCGTATTCCCGCGCGAGGGCGAGCTTCACGCCACGGTGCACGTGGTTGGTCGAGAACGGGAACTCATGCCGCACGAGCACGGCGTGACCGGGGATCAGGTCGCGGGCACCCTCGAAATCGGAGGGGGTTCCGCGCCCGAGATCGATGACGGGGAGAACGTCGTCGACCGCGGCGCAGTTGAGCAGCGGGTAGCTTTCGAGCTCGCGTCCACTCGCGATCAGGCGCACGGAGTGCCCCTGGCTGCGCAGTCCCGTGACCGTGAACGTCTGCTCGCTGTACTGGCCGCCCAGGTCGCGTGCGCGTCGCTCGAGCAACGCCTGCGCCGCTGCCTCGCTTGCGGTTCCGGCCACCCGACCGCCCGTGTCGCAGATCGCGGTGAGGTCGCCCATGAGCTCATCGCTCAGCCAGATGTCGCCGATGATGTCGCGGATGTCGGTCATGAAGGTGTCTCCCGTCACAGGACGCTGTCGAGGAATGCCTGGGTGCGCGGATGCTGCGGTGCCGCCATGATCCGCTTCGGGTCGCCTTCTTCGACGACCTTCCCGTCGTCCATGAAGATGAGGCGGTCGGCGACTTCGCGCGCGAACCCCATCTCGTGCGTGACGACGATCATCGTGGTGTGCTCGGTCGCAAGACCCCGCATGACGGCGAGGACCTCGCCGACCATCTCGGGATCCAGGGCGCTCGTCGGCTCGTCGAACAGCAACAGCTTCGGCCGCATCGCGAGCGCGCGGGCGATCGCGACGCGCTGCTGCTGACCGCCGGAAAGCTGCTTCGGATACGCGTCGCGCTTCTCGGCGAGGCCGACTCGCTCGAGCAGCTCGAGTGCGTACGCGACGGCGGTGGAACGCTTCTCCTTCTTCACGCCGACGGGCGCTTCGATGATGTTCTCCAGCACGCTCAAGTGCGGGAAGAGGTTGAACGACTGGAAGACCATGCCGATCTGCTCGCGCTGCGCGCGCACGGTGCGCTCGGGTGCCTCGTGCAGGCGACCGCCGCGCACGAGGGCGCCGATCGGATCGCCGTCGATCGCGATGAGTCCCTCATCGATCGTCTCGAGCCGGTTGATGCAGCGCAGGAACGTGCTCTTGCCCGAGCCGCTCGGGCCGATGACGCAGACGACCTGTCCGCGATCCATCTCGAGGGAGACGCCCTTGAGGACCTCGACACCGCCGAAGCTCTTGTGCACGTCACGCACGCTGACGAAGCTCATCGGTTTCCTCCTGTCACGGTCGCCGTCGCCGCGCGGCGACGGAACCGGATGCCGGTGAGGCGCTGCAGCGACCCCGTTCCGCGTCCACCCGAGCGCGTGCTTCCGCGCGAGTAGAAGCGCTCCAGGGCCTGCTGGCCGACCATGAGGATCGACGTCACGATGAGGTACCAGATCGTCGCGACCATGAGCAGCGGGATGGTCTCGAAGGTGCGGCTGTAGACGACCTGCACGGAGTAGAGGAGTTCGGGCAGGGCGATCACCGACACCAGCGATGTCGATTTGAGCAGCGACAGCACCTCATTACCCGTCGGCGGGATGATGAACCGCATCGCCTGTGGGATGACGATGCGGCGCATCGCGCGGCGTCCGCTCATGCCGAGTGCGCGCGACGCTTCGAGCTGGCCGTTGTCGACCGACAGCAGTCCGCCGCGGATGATCTCGGCCATGTAGGCCGCTTCGTTGAGCGCGAGTGCCGCTACTGCGACGACGTACGGCGTGACGATCTCATTGACGCTGCCCTCGAAGAACGTCGGCCCGAAGGGTATGCCGAGCGAGATCGAGGGGTAGAGCGCCGAGATGTTGTAGAGGATGACCAGCTGCACGAGCAGCGGTGTGCCGCGGAAGAACCAGACGTACGCGCCGGCGACGGCGTTGAGCACTCGGTTGTCCGAGATGCGCATGAGCGCGATCACCAGACCGATGACGATGCCGATCACCATCGACACGACGGTGAGCTCGATCGTCTTCCACAGGCCGTTGAGCACCGAGGTCGAGAAGAAGTACTCCCCGACGACGTCCCACTCGAAGCGGGGGTTCGTCACGATCGAGTACGCCACGAGTGCCGCGAGCGCGATCACGACGGCCGTCGCGACCCACATCATCGGCCGCGGACGGCCGACGATGCGGTAGTCGCTCACCTCGGCGAGTGCGGGCGGTGCCGCCGTCTGCTCTCCGCGGCTGCTCATCCAGCGGCCTCGTTGTTCTTGCCTGCCATCGGCACCGCGAGCTGCTGCAGACCGTAGACCGAGAGCATCTCGTCGTACGTGCCCTCATCGATGAAGGTCTGGAACACCGCCTGGATCACGGGGAGCAGTTCGCTGTCCTTCGGGAACGCCATGCCCGACAGTCCGCCCTGGAACGGCTCTCCGCTCAGGGTCAGCTGCTCATCGTCGGTCTGCGCGATGTAGCCGGCCTGGGCGGCAGCCGTGCCGTACGCGTCGATGCGGCCGCTCGTGAGTGCCAGGACGCCCTCGTTGTTCGTCTTGAACGCCATGATGTTGATCGGCTCAGCGCACGTCTCGTTCTTCTCGGTCAGCGAGATCTCTTCGACCGAGCCGGCCGCGACGCCGATCGCCAGGCCGCACGCGGTGTCGGGCGACAGGTTCTCGGGTGCATCCGCATCGTCGCGCGCGACGATGAACTGCGAACCGCCGCGCAGGAAGTCGATGAAGTCGACCTGCTGCTGACGCTCTTCGGTGTCGAGCATCGGGGCGAGCGAGAAATCGTAGCGGTCTGCCGCCAGACCGGGGATCAGGTTCGCGAAGACGACCTGCCGCAGCTCGATGTCCAGACCGAGCGCGTCGCCGAACGCGAAGGCCAGATCGGGGGCGATGCCCACCATCGTGGCGCCGTCGGCGTCATACGATCCGAACGGCTCGCCGATCGTGGCATCCGTCGCGATGACGAGCTTGCCGCTTTCGGCGATCGATTCCGGAAGCTGTGCGACGAGGTCGGCGATCGGCTCACCCGAGGCGACGTGGTAATTGACGTCGGCCGTGTTGCCGGGTGCGCTGTCGCCATCGGCGCCTGTCGACCCGCCGCCGCACGCGGTGAGGGCGACCGTTGCCGCAGTGAGGATGCCGACGGCGAGCAGGGGGCGAAGAGACTTCATGTGAGTGCTTTCTGAACGGTGAGCCGGTCGCGTCAGATGCGGCCGACGATGGTCACGTGCTCACGCATGTGTCGAGCGGCTTCGTCGGAATCGCCGTTCTCGATCGCCGCAAGGATGGCGCGGTGACCGGTCAGCGAAGTGGCGCGTCCGGTGGGACTCGCGTGGGAGATGCGACGGAAGTCGCTCACCCATTCCGACGTCGCCCGACTGAGCGAGACGATGAGGTGGTTGTGCGTCGCGGCGGCGATCGCCTCGTGGAAGCGCTGGTCGTGCTCGAGGGATTCCTCGGTCGACACCGTCGCGGGGTCGAAGTCGCAGTGATTCGCCAGCACGAGCAGGTCGCTGTCGGTGCGCCGCCCCGCGGCGAGCCCCGCGATCTGCGGCTCGAAGGTCGTGCGGAAGTCGATCACTTCGGTGGCATCCCGCTCGGATGCCGACATGTCGCGAAGCAGGGATGCCGCCGCGCTCGAGGTGTCCAGAAGCACCGTGCCCGATCCCTGGCGACGCCGCACGACGCCCTTGAGCGTCAGTTCGTGGATGGCCTCGCGGATCGTCGTACGCGAGACGCCGAGCTGCGTTGCGAGGTCGCGCTCGGGAGGCAGAGCGGTGCCCGGTCCGACATCACCGCGCTCCGCGAGTTCGAGGATGCGAGCGGCGATCGCGCTCGAGGTCGCCATGCGCGGCACAACGCCGAGCGAGGCCCATCCATCGGTTGACATGCGTTGTACAGTAACAGAATTGGTCCGACCACCACACCACCTGTTCGGCCATCCGCACACGTAGAGAGCGAGCAGGCATGGACCTCATGAGCCCCTTGGGCCTCGGTGTCCTCGCGCTCGCCGCCATCGCAGCCGGCATCATCAACACGGTCGTCGGGTCGGGGACGCTCATCACGTTCCCTGCGCTTCTCGCCCTCGGGGTGCCTCCCGTCACCGCGAACATGACCAACACCGTCGGCCTCGCGATCGGCAACATCGGCGGGGTGATCGGCTACCGCCGAGAGCTCCGGGGCCTGTTCGCGGCCATCGTGCCACTCGCAGTCCTCACGGCGATCGGCGCCCTGATCGGGGCGCTCGCGCTCCTCGTGCTGCCGGCCGACGTCTTCCGCATCGTCGCCCCCGTGCTCGTCATCGTCGGCTGCGTGCTCGTCGGCATCCAGCCGCTGCTGCGGCGGCGCGCGACACGCACCCCCGGACGCACGTCGGCACCGGCGTGGCTGCGGTTTCCGCTCACGGCGGCGACGGGTGTCTACGGCGGCTACTTCGGAGCAGCTCAAGGCGTCTTGATCGTCGGCGTGCTCGAGATGACGATGACGCAGGACATCCAGCGCATCAACGCGATCAAGAACGTGTTGCAGACACTCGCCGGCGGCGTCGCAACGGTCGTCTTCGTCTTCGCCGCGTCCCTTCCGTGGGTCGCGATCGCGACGCTCGCGCTCGGGTCACTGGCCGGCGCGGTCATCGGCGCCGCGATCGGCCGGCGCCTGCCTGCGTGGCTGCTGCGGACGCTCATCATCGTGATCGGCGTCGTCGCGGTGTACTTCCTCGTCATCTGACGACGCCGGGTGGCCGGGCGGCACACGGAGCACCTGGATAAGAGTGAGGACGTGTGCCTGTCGCTCGGGCCGTCGCATCCCCGAAGATCGTGTCATCGCGCGATCGGGAGGAACCATGCGCAGTGACCCGGGCGGAAAGCCGAGTCGCACGTTCGACGCGGCGCATCGTCGCGTCGGGGGCGTCGCCATCGTCCTCGTGGGCGGCGTGACGACCGTGGCCGCCGTCGGCACCTTCGTGGGGGTTCTGAGTACGGGCGTGCCGGGGCTGCCGGGTGTCTTCATGCCGGCGTGGCTCGTCGTCGCGGGCATCTGGCTCGCGGTCGGCCGCAGCCGCGTCACCCGCGCCGAGAACGCCCGATGACCGCGCCCACGGGTGCCGTCTGCAGGACCGATAGTGACGGGTGTCGACGCGCGGGCGTGATCCGCTGCCAAGGGCGCCCCTCTCTCCTGCGCCGGGCACGCCCGCTCCGTCGTCCGCGCGTCCTGGCTGCGGGGGTCGCCATCGCGGCACTCGCGCTGCTCGTCGGCTGCGCCGCCGACGAGCGAGGCCTCGTCGACCCCGGCCCCGCGACCGACGTGCTCGATGAGCCGCTGCCCGCCGGTGATGTCGAGGAGCCGCTGCCCGCCGGTGATGTCGAGGAGCCGCTGCCCGCGGGTGACGTGCCGGACGAGTGCCGCGACGCCTTCCCGCTCGCCGTCTTCCCCGCCGACATCACCGATGTCGAGATGCAGCCCGCGAACTGGGCGGCGCCGCCGGCGGATGCCGTGCTGTGCATCACGGCATCCGCAATGGACGGCTCGAGCGAGACGCTGTCGTATGCGACGGATGCCGCGATCGGCGACGTCTTCGCACACTACGAAGCCTCACTCGGCGGGTACGACATGTTCCGCACGCCCGGCACCGACAACGGGACGGGCTATGACACGCTCGACGGTACGAGCGCTGAGGCGACCTTCCATATCCGCGAGCACGACGGGGGTTTCGTGCTCGTGTTCGCACGCGGTGACGTAGGGGGCTGATCACCGCGTGACGGATCGGCTTCGGGCGCCGATCCGATCCGGCGCCCGTGCTGTGGCGCGGCCAGTGCCGGTCCGACGTCGCTCGGGCCGGCACTCGCGACGCGTCACCGAGAACGGGCGATCCCCCGGATGCAGGCGAATGTCGCTGGATGCCGCCTGCATCCGGCCGTTCGCCTGTTGCGGGCCCGTCCGGGGTGGGGTCTGATCCGCGCATACGTGCGCCTCGCCGCCGCGGCGGTGACGTTGCAGACGCCGGGCGGACACCGTGGGGTGGACGAACAGGGAACTCCAGGGGCGGCGGCCGGCCCACATCAGCGCCTGCGACGATTCTGAATCGCCCATACTCGAAGTCCCCGCGTGGCGCGAACCATTGCGCGATCATCGCGGGTCGGGCATCATCACCGACATCGCGAATCGCGCCGTGCCACTGACCGTGGTCTTCGCCGTCCGATCCGCCGACGCGATCGACACGATCGACCTCGCGCCCGGCCCATCGGCGCCGGACGTGACCATCGCGAGCGGAAATGCGTATGCCGACGCGGTCGTGCCACCGTGCGAGGAGCACCTCATGTTCAAGCAGGACTTCTTCCATCCGACCGACCTCGTGCTGTTCGTCTGGCCGTCACGGATCCATGCCGAGCCGTCGCAGAGCGAGGCCGTCTGGAGAGAGGATGCCGCGGGCACAGCGTGGGCGATGGAGCGCGCCAAGGCCGACCGCGTGCGGGTGCTCGTCTCGGTCGCCGTCGACACGATCGTCGGCGCGTGGCACGTCACCGGCAGCGAGAGCACGCTGACGGCGCGCGAGGGCAAGACGCGACGCGTCAACCGCTCCCGCTTCGACATGCGCGACGACGCCCGTCTGCACTACCTCGTGGGAAAGCGCTCGCAGGTGCCGCGGCGGCGAAATCCCCAGACCACGATCGAACTGCGCGACCTGTTCGGCGGCGAGAGCCTGCTCGAGCCGCGCCCGGATGCGCGTCGCCACGGCGTCGTGCGCATCGGCGATTACACGCTGACCGTCGGCGAAGACGGCACGGCCGACCTCGTCTACCCGGCGCGCGCCGTGGTGACGCTGCGGCCCGAGAACTGAGGTCTCCGTTCTCGATCGGCGGCACCTCGACGGCGCCGGTGTCACGGGATGGCGACGACGATGCCCGATCCGGTGCTGCGGGCGTCCATCGCGACGAGCGCCGCGCCCGCGCCCGCCAGGTCGGTGCGGGCCCCGATCAGCAACTCGGGCCGCAGCCGCCCGTCGGCGACCATCTCGATCATCGCCGGATAGTCCACTGCCGGCATGCCGTGCGAGCCGAAGACCGAGAGCTCCCAGGCGATGACCCGGTCCCAGGGCAGGGGTGCCCGCGCGTTGTCACCCAGCATGAGGCCGATCTGCACGTGCCGCCCGCGGCGGCGCAGTGACAGAACAGCCGCCGCCGAGGTCGCGGGTGAGCCGAGCGCGTCGATCGTGACGTGCGCGCCGCCTCGGGTGGCGTGCAGCACCTGATCGACCGGGTCGGAGGAGCGGATCGTCGTCGTCGCGCCCAGGTCGCGGGCGTGCGTGAGAGCGTCCTCCGACAGATCGACCGCGGTGACGCGGGCCCCGAGCGCAGCGCAGATCATGACCGCCGAGAGGCCGACTCCGCCGCATCCGAAGACCACCACCTCGTCACCCGCAGAGACCTGGCCGTGGGTCGTCGCGGCGCGGAACGCCGTCGCGAAACGGCAACCGAGAGCCGCCGCCGTGGCGAAGTCGACCGCGTCGGGCAGGGCGACGAGATTCGTGTCGGCGGCGTGCACCACCACGTATTCCGCGAAGGATCCCGCGTGGGTGAACCCCGGCTGCGTCTGCGCGGGGCACACGTGCGCGTCACCGCTGCGGCAGATGTCGCAGGCGCCGCATCCGCACACGAACGGCGCCGTGACACGGTCGCCGACGCTCCAGTGGCGCACGTCCGCTCCCACTTCGGCGAGCGTGCCGGCGAACTCGTGACCGGGGATGTGGGGCAGGGCGACCGGGTCGTGACCTTGCCAGGCGTGCCAGTCCGATCGGCACACTCCCGTCGCGCCGACCCGCACGATCACACCGTCGGGCGGACAGATCGGTCGGGCGACGGTCGCCACGCGGGGGAGCGCGGCGGTGGCGTCGTAGACGACGGCCGACATCAGGGGGCGATCAGGCAAGGGGAACTCCAGGGGCCGGAGCCACACTAGCCGACAGTGCCGGCGCGGAGCGGAGGCGCGGGGGCTGCAGAGGGCGGATGCCACGAGCCGGCCGCCGAACGGAGGGTCCCGCCGGGCCGGTACTGTCGAACGCGTGATTTTTCTGCGCCGAGCCGCTCTGCCCGCCGTGCTTCTGTTCACTCTCACCGGCTGTGCCGCCGGTCCAGCAGAAGCCGAGCCCGCCCCGCCCGCCCCGATCCAGGAAGAGGCACCCCCCGCGGAAACGACGGCGTTCGACGGCGGCGCGGCCGTCGCATCGATCACGAGCTGCGATCAGGTGGAAGCTGTTTTCGGCACGTACATCGCGGGGCTCGACCCGGTCGAGAGCAACTCCGTCGACGAGTGGGGTGCCTATTGTCAGTGGGAGACGCCCGAAGGCGCCGTCGACCTGCTCGAGATCCGCTCGGTCGGGGTGCAGGTGTCGCCGCAGGAGGGTGGCGAAGCGCCGCCACTGGACCTGCTCGAGCAGATGGACGGCTTCTCCCGCATCGACGACGCCGCGATCGCGCGCCACGGTGGTCTCGCCTACTCCCTGACGGCCGAGATCGCCGTCGCGGCGGTCACCGTCACGACGGTGTGGCTGCCAGGGGCCGAGGTCACGGTCACCGGGGGCAAGTGGGGCGAGCACCCCGCGCTCGACGGCCCCGCCGCCGTCGCGGCGACGGTGCAGCTGCTGGGGCTCTGACGAAGGTTCCCGCGTGCATCCTCGATGCATGCGGGAGGC